>JASFHE010000554.1:0-4841 GCA_050123415.1 Desulfobacteraceae bacterium
TCTCCTTGTATCCTTTTCCGGTATCATGAGCCTCCAGTTGCCCGGCATGATCGAATACAGGGGAGGAGAACTTCGAAGCGGCGGCCTGCTGGGCTTTTATACAGCTGACTTCCTTGCCGGAATATTAAACAGCTTTGGCGCTGCTGTACTCCTGTATACCATATTCATAATCTCATTTATGGTGTGTACACGCATGTCTCTCGGCTGGCTTTTTTCAAAGATTTTTCTCTGGTTTGTATTTACCTTCAGGAAGATCAAAGAATATCGAACTAAAAAAATAGAAAAGAACAGGAAGAGAGTAGTAAGAAAAATAGCACTTGAAGCGGAGAAGAAAAAACCAAAGAAAAAAGTCAGAATTGTTGAACCGAAAAGGGAAACCTTAAAAAAACCAGAACAGGAGACTTTTTCCTTCATGGATACCGGAGGTTTCAAGCTTCCCACCACCGATCTTCTGGATGATCCTCCCAGTGAAAAATGGGTGGAAATCCAGAAGGAAAGCCTTGAAATGAACGCAAGGCGGCTTGAAAAGAAACTTGCGGATTTTGGTGTTCAGGGTGAGGTCGTTGAGATATCTCCCGGGCCTGTAATTACCATGTATGAGTATAAACCTGCTCCCGGTATTAAAATAAGCAAGGTCGCGGGTCTGGCGGATGACCTGACCCTTGCCCTGAGGGCGCCCAGCGTACGTATTGTCGCACCGCTTCCCGGCAAGGCTGCGATAGGCATTGAGATAGCAAACAACCAGCGAGACCATGTTTATCTGAAGGAAGTGTTCTCCTCAAACGATTTCAAGGATTCAAGCAACAAACTGACAATTGCCCTGGGCATGGATATCACCGGTACACCTGTAATATCGGACCTGGTGAGGATGCCGCATCTTCTTGTTGCGGGTGCCACCGGAACAGGGAAGAGCGTATCGCTTAATGCAATGATCAACAGCCTGCTGTTTAAACTGACCCCGGATAAGGCAAAGCTTCTCATGATAGACCCCAAGAGGATAGAGCTGTCAGTATACAAGGACATCCCCCATCTGCTTCATCCTGTCGTAACAGAGCCCAAGGAGGCTACAAGAGCCCTGAGATGGGCTGTACAGGAGATGGAAAGACGCTACATGCTCCTTTCCGATAGGGGGGTGAGGAATATAGATGCATATAATAAAAAGATCATCAAACAGAAAAAGACAACGGCAGTGGGAGGGGATGAAGGCATAGGAACACCGCTTCCGTATATAATACTGGTTATAGATGAACTCGCAGACCTGATGATGGTATCGTCCAGGGATGTTGAAGAATCTATAACGCGTCTTGCCCAGATGGCCAGGGCGGCTGGTATACATCTTATCATAGCGACACAGAGGCCGTCCGTTGATGTACTTACCGGCATAATAAAGGCAAACTTCCCTACCAGGATATCCTTTCAGGTGAGTTCAAAGGTTGATTCCAGGACTATTCTTGACACAAACGGCGCGGAGCATCTTCTGGGTGAAGGAGACATGCTTTTTATGCCGCCGGGCGTCGGTAAGCTGACAAGAATCCACGGGGCATATATTTCCGAAGAAGAAGTGAAAAGGGTCACAGACTTTCTCAAGAATCAGATGAAACCTGATTATGATTCAAGCATAGTGGAGCATGTGTCAAAGGATGAGGTTGAAATTGAAGAAGAGCTTGAAAAGGATGAAAAATATGAGATGGCTGTGGATATTGTAATTCAGACAGGCCAGGCATCCATATCCATGATCCAGAGGAAACTCAGGGTAGGCTATAACCGGGCTGCCAGGATGATAGAGATCATGGAAAAAGAAGGCATTGTCGGGCCGTCCGACGGGGTAAAGGCCAGGGATGTTATTGGAAGGAAAGACTAAAAAAGGGTATTTATATGAACAATTCTAATATAAAATTAAGGTTTCTTGTTTCACTGCTTTTTTTCTTCTTTCTGGCCAGTCCGGCTGTTCATGCAGGGACAAAGGTAACCCGGATACTGGAAAAGGTGGTTGAAAATCATAAACAGTTCACAGCAGGCATGTCTGTTCCCTACCAGCGTGAAATACTGACAAAATCCATGGCAATGCTAGAGGATGATATGGGATTTGACAAGGCTTCGGGTGTCTTCTTTTTTAAAGGTCCTGACTTTTTAAAGGTACAGCAGGACACACCCGGCAGGGAGTTTGTAATATCCAACGGCAAGAGCATATGGTGGTATGTCCCTGCTGAAAAGACTGCATACAGATATGACAATATGGAAAAAGAGCTTTCCATACTTTCCATGATTTTTATGGGATTGAAAAATCCGGAAGACAATTTCGATGTAACCACTACTGAATCCGCGGATGCTGACGAACATATCCTCACACTTACTCCGAAGGAATCACTGGAGGAAATCGATCAGATCGATGTCGCTGTTTCGGACAAGGATTATAAAATAACCCGGGTTGAAATACTGGATATTGCAGGCAACCTCACAAGGTTCAAGCTCGGGGAATTTGAGCGGAAGAAAGACATTGATGACAGCTTTTTTGATTTTAAAGTCCCCGATGATGTTAAAGTAATTGAAGAAAAATAAATCAGGAACCTGTTTTGCCTTCTATATATGTTGATCTGGATGATGTTATTGCAAAAACCACATGCCGCTATGTGGATGTCCTGGAGCGTGAGTTTGGAAAAAGTGTTGACTTTGAAAGTATCACATCCTTTGATCTTAAAAAATCATTCTCTCTTTCCGACAGTGAGTTTGAATATTTTTTCAGACTGGTCCATGAACCTGAAATAATCCTTGAGCTGGAACCGATTGAAGGCGCAGTCAATGTGCTTAATAAATGGGCTGAACAGGGTTATAAAATATCGGTCGTCACAGGCCGTCTGACCTCAACCTATGATTCAAGCCTCCAGTGGCTCAAGGACAATGATATCCCGTTTGATTCCTTTATAATGGTGGATAAATACTCAAGACCGGTGGTGGACAAAAATATCGCAATCAGCCTTGAAAAATTCTCCGAAATGGAATTTGTCCTTGCTGTCGAAGACTCGGTTGATATGGTAAATTTTATAAGCAGGAGGATGAATAGCCCCGTGGTCCTGTTTGACAGGCCGTGGAACAGGAACGGCGCTGTTCAACCGGGTATCCAAAGATGCAGGAACTGGGAAGAAATCGGCAAGATCAGGGAATATCAGCTATAAATTGAGATTTTGGGATGGCAGTGGAATTTATTGAAATTTGATGAGCGGGTATAAAAAAGGATTTCAGAATTCCATTTTTATTTTATTGCTCATTGATCAAGCTATCCCTGTTATACTGATATTTAATATTTGCCCGGTTGAAGCCGCATATCGGACTGTGAAGCAGTATTTTGTAGGGAAAGGTGGGAGCTAATTGTTTTTATTTGTTAATATTGATATCTGTTAATAATGAAGCCCTGACCCCATAAGTTTTTGATGTATTTCAAAAAAGGCATAAAACCCGGAATTAAGGAAAAGGTTGTATCTGAAAAAGGAGTAAAAGATGGAAGAATCTCTGGCTGTCTTTGAGGGGCATAAAATTCGGCGGCATTACAATGAGGTAAACGAAAAATGGTATTTCTCCATCGTTGATATCATCCAGGTCCTGATTCAGCAACCTGATTATCAGGCGGCTAGAAATTACTGGAAGGTGCTCAAAAACAGGCTAAACAAAGAGGGAAGTGAAACGGTTACAAAATGTAACCGGTTGAAAATGATTGCCCAGGACGGAAAAATGCGAATCACCGACGTTGCCGATCCTGAAACTATCTTACGGCTCGTCCAGTCCGTTCCCAGCCCGAAAGCCGAACCTATAAAACTCTGGTTGGCCAAAGTCGGTTATGAACGCATGCAGGATATGGCAGATCCATCCCTTTCTGTGGATAGGGCCAGGCAGTTAGAGGGAACCGATCCGTAGAGGATAAACCCGGAAGTATTAGAACCGACTCATTAAGAAGCACAAGAAACAAACCATTGAGTCATCAAGGTATCAGGGGAGGATAGTGAAGAGCGAACGAACCTGAGAAGAGCTTATGGCAGTCTTAGCGGATCATAGTACCGAAGGTCATGTAGTATAATGATC
Organism: Desulfobacteraceae bacterium; assembly: GCA_050123415.1. Taxonomy (GTDB): domain Bacteria; phylum Desulfobacterota; class DSM-4660; order Desulfatiglandales; family HGW-15; genus JAAZBV01. The sequence continues at coordinate 4,075 of JASFHE010000554.1, forward strand.
GGTAAGGTGGGGAAGTGTCGCCCAAGCGACCCACTGCAGGGAAGGTGAAGTCGGGTGTAACGTTTTCTTGGAAGGAACTATGGGAGATACCCAGAAATCACAAACCATATTAACAGACAACCAAGAAATTGCGAAGCAGGTTGCGTTGGATTACAGGAGCTATTCAGAGGTACGAAAGGAAGAAACCTCGAAAGTATTTGAGGTTGAATCATCTCTGGTTCGAGTTGCTATGTTGGCAAAGTCTGACCCGGAACTGGTGTTTACGTCATTAGCCCACAGGATAGATGTATCCCTATTGAGGAAATCATTCAGACGATTGCGCAGGAATAAATCCACTGGTGTTGATAGGATAACGGCAAAAGAGTATGCCGGGAATCTTAAAGAAAACCTCTATAATCTACATCAACGGCTGCAGAGAGGTCAGTACGTTGCATCACCGGTGAAGCGCATCTGGGTTGACAAGGAAGATGGCAAAAAGCGCCCCATAGGTATCCCCGCTCTTGAGGATAAAATTGTCCAAAAGGCGGTAACAACCATATTGGGGGTTGTGTATGAGCCGATTTTTCATGACTGTTCACGCGGATTCAGGCCAAACTGTAGTCAGCATGTAGCGATTAAAGAACTCAGGGAAAAGTGCAAGAAACTGAATATCAACTGGATCATAAGCGCAGATATTACAGGACTGTTTGACAACATAGACCACGGGCTTCTGAGGGATATAATCCGGTTAAGAGTAAATGATGGCGGAATCCTTCGGTTAATCGGCA
>JASFHE010000555.1:0-4833 GCA_050123415.1 Desulfobacteraceae bacterium
GGAATGACAATGGCAGATCCTACTCAGATACATCAGATACTTATGAATCTGGCAACCAATGCGGCCCATGCCATGCGTAAGAGCGGAGGTGTGCTGTCATTGGAATTAAAGAACATTGATCTTGATAACGCTATTGTTTATATGGATAGCAGTCTTGGTCCCGGAGCTTACATTAAACTGACCGTTTCTGACACAGGACATGGAATAGATCCGGTAACTCTGGAACGCATTTTTGACCCATATTACACTACTAAAAGCCCTGACGAAGGCACCGGTCTCGGTCTGGCGGTTGTGATGGGAATAGTGAAAAATTGCGAAGGTGCAATTAAGGTTGAAAGTGAGTCCGGGAAGGGAACCCGTTTCGACCTGTTATTTCCCAGTGTAGATAATACCGGACAACCTGAACAGACAAACTCTTCATCGATTGAGCTTCCACAGGGGAACGAAAGAGTCCTGATTGTGGATGATGAAGAACAGATTGCTATCATTGGGAGAGGTATGCTAAAGAGATTGGGGTATCAGGTGAGTGTTGAATCGGACAGTGTGGATGTGCTTCGAAGATTCAGGGAAAATCCGGATCAATTTGATCTTATAATCTCTGATGTGACCATGCCTAAAATGCCTGGAGATGAGCTGGCCCGGGAACTGCTTAACATTCGCCCGGACATTCCGATCATTTTATGTTCCGGATACACAACCCGAATTACCGAAACGGATGCCAAATTAATGGGAATACGAGGGTACCTGGTAAAGCCGATTCAGTTGGAAGCCCTAGCAATTGCTGTACGCACGGCGCTGGATCAATAATATTGATGCGTTTGCAAATTGTATGACTTAAATAAAAGCAGCAGACATTAGGTTTTGCCTCAATTAATCTGATCGAATACATTATTTTCTTTTCCTCATAACAGGGGACATTATGAAAAAGCAGATTGAACTATCCATATATCCTGATAAGCTTTTTGACAGGGATCTTCATAAAAAAAACGCGGTCCAAAAATTAAAGGTAGATATTAACGACATAACTGCCCTTATCCCCCTTCGCCGTTCCATTGACGCCAGGAAGGCTCCGGTTTATAGAATACTTTATGATATTTATATAAATGAAAAGCCTGATTTTATTGATGACACTATCTCTTATCAGCCTGTTAAAGATGATAAAAAGGTAATAATTGTGGGTTTTGGACCGGGCGGAATGTTTGCTGCCCTGCGTCTTATCGAAGAAGGAATAAAGCCTGTTGTGCTGGAGCGTGGAAAAAATGTTACTGACCGACGGTTTGATATAAGCGCCATCCAGAAAAAACATATTGTTAACCCTGACTCCAATTTCTGCTTTGGAGAAGGGGGCGCTGGGGCATACAGTGACGGCAAGCTCTATACCCGTTCCACAAAGCGGGGTGACGTTAAACGAATATTAAAAATCCTTGTACAACATGGCGCTGACCCTGATATTCTCATAGATGCACATCCTCATATCGGTTCAAACAGATTGCCAAAAATAGTATCAGCCATAAGGGAAACGATCCTGTCCTGCGGAGGTGAAATACATTTTAACAACCGTGTAACGGACCTAGTTATTAAGGATAAGAAACTGTCCGGGGTGATAGTAAACAACTCCCGGGAGTTTTCAGGAGATGCTGTTATTCTTTCAACCGGTCATTCTGCTGTTGATATCTATTACATGCTCAAAAGGTATGATATTAAACTCGAAGCAAAACCCTTTGCCATGGGCGTCCGGATGGAACATCCCCAGGCATTGATAAATGAAATTCAGTACCATTCTAAGAATTACAGTAAGCATCTTCCCGCAGCCAGCTATACTCTTACCTGCAAAACCAGCGAGAGAAGAGCCTTTTCATTCTGCATGTGTCCCGGAGGGATTATAGTACCTGCTGCAACCTCTCCTGAAGAGCAGGTCGTAAACGGCATGTCTGTTTCAAGGCGTAATTCACCCTACGCAAACAGCGGATTTGTTGTTACTGTTGATGAAAAGGTCTGGTTCAGATATAAAAATGAAAATGAGTTTGCAGGATTAAAGCTGCGTATGGAGCTTGAAAAACTTGCCTTTGAACTGGGAGGAAAATCCCAGACAGCCCCTGCGCAGAGGGCAATGGATTTTGTTCAAGGTAAAGAAAGTACAACACTAAATCCTTCTTCTTACATACCGGGCATTGTCTCTGCACCATTGCATGAACGTCTGCCCGGATTCATGGTAAAGGGGCTGCGTGAAGCATTAATATTTTTTGAAAGGAAAATACGCGGATTTTCTTCAAATGATGCGCAGCTTGTAGGGACGGAAACAAGGACCAGCTCGCCTGTAAGAATTCCAAGAGACAGAGTAACTTTCATGAATCCTGATATCAGGGGATTTTTCCCATGTGGCGAAGGTGCAGGACATGCCGGTGGAATAGTGTCTGCTGCTATTGATGGCGAAAACTGCGCAATGGCAGTGGTGAAATATCTGAAAAATTAATATTTCAATTTTTTATAAATCATTGACGAAACTATCGAGGAGAATAAACCGGGAGGATGAAGATGGAATATATAGTAAATACAAAACAGGGAAAACTGCAGGGATCAAAGGAAAATAATCTTTTTGTTTTCAGGGGGATTCCCTTTACCGAACCACCTGTGGGAAATCTCAGGTGGATGCCTCCTCAACCTTTTCCTGCATGGGAAGGAGTGCGCCCTGCTTTAAAGTATGGAACCATTGCGCCGCAGAAGATGATGCCTGCGGGAGGGCCCATTGCCGTGGGAACGTCTGAAACTCAGAGTGAAGACTGCCTGTATCTGAATGTCTGCTCATCTGGTCTAGATGATAAAAAAAGGCCTGTTATGGTGTGGATACACGGAGGAGCCTTTTCAATCGGGTCCGGTTCCGAAGCAATGTTTCGTTCAGGATCCATTGCGGAAAGGGGTGATGTCGTGCTTGTTACAACCAATTATCGTCTCGGTGCTCTCGGCTTTCTAAACCTTGATAAGGTAACCGGAGGGAAAATCCCTTCAACTGGCAATGAAGGCCTTCTCGACCAGGTGGCTGCCCTGGAGTGGGTCAGGGACAATATAGCAGGGTTTGGCGGTGATCCCGACAATGTGACTATTTTTGGAGAATCAGCCGGGGGTATGAGTGTGGCCTCCCTTATGGTCCTTCCCAGAGCCCGTGGTCTTTTTCATAAGGCAATTATTGAAAGCGCTGTGGGCGCCATAGGTCGTCCGCTGGAAAACTCTATCTATACAGCAGAGACATTTTTAAACATCGCCGGAATTTCTGCTGACGATGTTGACGGCCTGATGAACATGCCGCCTAAAAAGATACTGGAGGTACAGGCAAAGGTTGCACTTGAAACCGACCAGGGAGAAGCGCCTTGCATACCCGTAGCAGACGGAAAAATAATGCCCCTGATGCCGCTTGAAGCATTCTCGAAGGGTAAGGCAGCGAGAGTGCCTACAATGATAGGAACGAATCTTGATGAACAGAAACTTTTTTCCTTTATGAATCCCCTGCACATGAAAATGGGTGATCAATATCTTGTAAAACTGCTGACAAGGAATGTGCCCGAAGAAAATATCCCCATGATTATTGATGTTTATAAAAAAGAAAAGGAAAAACGCGGAGAATCTGTAAGGCCCCTTGACCTTTATTCAGCAATAAACACAGATATCATGTTCAGGAATATTGCACTGCATATTATCGGGGCACAGTTGGGCCATGGCATCTCTGCTTATAATTATCTGTTTACATGGAAATCTCCTGCTCTCGGCGGTGCACTGGGCGCAGCCCATGCCCTTGAAGTGGGCTTTGTTTTCGGGACAATGGATGATGTTTTCTGCGGACAGGGACCTGCTGTGGACAAATTGTCTGGACAGATGCAGGACGCATGGACGGCGTTTGCCCGGACAGGCAATCCCTCCTGTGACAGCCTTGGCGAATGGCCGGAATATGGCACGGAAAGAAAGACCATGATAATTTCGGAAAACTGTCATGTTGAAGATGCTGCCTATGAGGAGGAAAGGAAGATATGGGAAAAGGTCGGGCCTGTTGATATTAACAGGATGCTGTAAATGCAATATTGAAAATGTTTTTTTTCATTTATCCTTTCTTTTATTTCATTTCCTTGAATTCAATCCAGAGTACTGCGCCTATCTCCACATCCTTATCTTCTCCATCATGCTTTATCTTTTTATCGGATGTGTTAAGACCTGCAAAACCCCACCAGCCGGCTTTTGGCACTGCATATGTAAACACGCCGTTTTTATCTGCTTTTACCACCTGGGTAACAAAGTAGTCATTAGGCGCCTCGCTTTTTTTATCTTTGTTATAGTACTCTATTTCAACCCCGGTCCCGGGGGCAGGTTTACCGTCTATAAGAACAATCCCCTGAAAGACATTTCCTGCATATAGTCCGAAGGGCCTGGTAAGAGGAACAATCTCGGTTTTTAATCCAACAGGCTCATCCCATCCTGCATCCTCTCCAAAGGCGGCCGCAACTGTTTTGGTATAATGGATAATATAACAATCCTCGGCTGGCTCCCAGTAGGGTTTGGGCTCCATATAAAACCAGTAGACGCCGGGCCTGTTAACCTTGTAATCAATTTTCCATGCCTTTCTGTCCATCACCTTTATCTCCTTTAATGATGAAAGGAGATCGGTTTTTTTTCCTTTAAGTAGCAATTCAAATTTTGCGGGTTTTTCCATATCCATGCCAAGCATCTCAAAGGGATGCGAAAAAGAGGCAGTCAAAGACAGCACCCTCGTGTCTCCCTGCATTATCATGCTGTCCGAAGGGATTATCATGCCGAAGTGTGCAAAACTACTGCTGCTTATACTAAGTA
>JASFHE010000556.1:0-4827 GCA_050123415.1 Desulfobacteraceae bacterium
GGTTCGACAGCCCCTATCATGGTGAAGGAAAGAACCTTCGCATAGAAGGTGTCCCATGGGGACATGGCCAAGCAGTACGAATGGCCGGAGTACCTGCCGAAAAGGCCTTTCAGGAATGTTTTTTTGTAGGCGGCAGATACTGCGACTGGGGCACACGAAAATCCCAGCTAATAACTCCTTTGCTCGCAAAAAGAACAGGAAGACCGGTTCGATGTATCAACAGCCGTTATGATCAGTATGATTTCAACCTGAACCTGCGTTATATACATCTTAAAGTTGGTTTTAAAAAGAACGGTGTAATCACAGCTATAGATGATTTCTCAATTGCAGATGCCGGAATCGTTGGCAGCACCAATTTTGGGACATCAATGGACCAGACCTATGGTCCTTATTTTACCACAAGGTGTCAGAACGTTAAGCAAAGCATGGATATGGTTGACAGCAACAGGGGAAAAATGTGGACCAGCGGCCAGCATAATCCAATGAACTGGGACGCAGTAACCGTTGCAATACATTTGATTGCTGAAAAGCTGGGTAAGGACCCTATTGAGATCGCAAGAATAAATGTTCACGGACCTGCATCCCAGACTGATCCCGATCCTGTTCCAAGCCTTGAAGCATGTATTGAGGCAGGCAAGAAGCTGATGAACTGGAAATGGCACGGTACAGGCGCAAAGAAGCTTAGAGACGGAAGAATGCATGGTGCAAGCTTCAGGTACCAGCAGTGTCCGCGACACTCAGGGATGTCCTTTAATTGTAAGCTTGAACTCAAAAATGGAGCTGTGCATCTGGACTCAAGTGGCGCTGTCATAGGTAATTATATCCAGGAAGCAAACATGATGGTTGTAGCTGAAGAACTCGGCCTTAATTATGAAGATATCAAGGGGAAACTTGATCATCATGTAACCTACAGACCCTATGGTGGTGGAAGCGACGGAACAACAGCTTCCGGTTGGGCCTTGAAAGAATGCGCCAATAAATTAAAAAAGAAGATACTTGAAGCAGCAGTCGAGGAAGCAAACAATCCCCCTGCATCTTCCGGATTCGGAGGTTTCGGTTTTGGTAAAAAACAGGCTCCTAATCCATTCAAGGGAGCAACGCCTTCAGACCTGGATATGCTGGATGGGAAAGTAGTTTTCAAATCTGATCCCGCTAAAGGCCTTCCCCTTGCGCAGGCTGTTAAGGCCAATCTGTTCGCAACATATTCCGGCAGACCGCCTCTTGCACTTTGGAACGAAAGCGGCAAAAGACTTGATACAATGAATGTCGCCATGTGTGAAGTCGCAGTGGATACGGAAACCGGAGAAGTGGAAATTCTCAGATTTGGGGTAGCAGCAGACCCGGGTAAGATCATGCGCCGCACTTCACTTGAGAGCCAGATACACCAGGTAATGCTCTTCAGCGAAGGTTGCCAACTGTATGAGGATTTTATATTTGATGAAAAAACAGGTGTAAGACTGAGCACGAATATGTTCGAATACAAAAAACCGACTATCCTGGACCATGCAAAGGTTGACATTGAACTGCTCGAAACCCGTGCCGGTAATGCCTGCTATGGAGCTAACGGCATCAGTCATTCCCTTGCCAATACCCATCTGGTTGTTTCAGCAATATATAATGCGATAGGTAAATGGGTTGACCCTCCGGCCACGCCGGACAAGGTTTTACAGGCACTGGGAAAGGCATAGGAAGGATAAAATGCAGAAATATCTCACAAACTGGATTGATTACAAACTGCCTACAGGTCAGGAGTTTTCGGTTGCTGTCTGCGGATACAGCGGCAAGGTCCGTCATATGTACCTGGGAAATGATACTGTCCGCAGAATGATTGCACAGCATGTCTATGCGGAAGAAGGTTTCTGTCAGATCGGTGACCACTGCCTTGCCCTGGACTGCCCCCTTAACAGGGCAGAACAGGAACATCTCCTCCACATGCTTGACATGACAGAGGACGAGGCAATGGACCCTGAAGCAGCCGAACAATGGGGAACTCAAAGTACCCTGCAGGGTTTTCTTTTATTCGCCCGGAAAATAACCGAATCTCTACCGGATGACCTGAAAACGCCTCAGCCTCCGGTTGAGGAATAGCGGGAATTCTGGAAGTATTATGGAAAAGGTCACAGACTGGATAACACTGTGGAAAGAACTTGTTGAAAAGCAGGGTCCATTCTGGAACCGTAAAAAACGGTCCGAAGAAAACAGGCATAAATGGAAAGACAGGTCACAGGGATTTTATGACCGGGTCAAAAAGAGATGGGCAAAACCTGATCCCCACAGAGATTTTATTGTCTCCATGATTTCATCGGTCAGGGATGCCACGGTTATTGATATCGGTGCAGGAACAGGCGCGTGGGCGGTTTTTTTATCACGGTCAGCAAAGAAAGTAACAGCAATTGAGCCTTCCGCTGAAATGAGGCAGATATTAAATGAAAACATAAAAAACGAAGGCGTTGACAATGTTGAAGTAATTGAAAAATTATGGCCTGTACCAAACATTGAAACACATGATTTTTCTCTCTCTTCACACTCGGTATACGGATGCGAAGACCTGCAGGATTTTATTAACTCAATGACCGAAACCACAAGGAATATGTGCTTTATGCTGCTCCGGGCGCCTGATCATAATGGTCTTATGGCAATGGCAGCCGGAAGGATTTGGGGACAGCCAAATGACAGCCCTAATTTCCAGGTGGCCTACAATGCAATGCTTCAAATGGGCATGTTTCCCAATGTCCTTATGGAAGAAAAAGGCATGTGGCCCAGATGGACAAATAAAGACTTTGATGAGGCATTTGAACGAATCAGATCAAGATTCGGACTTGAAAAAGATTCGGCACATGATCCATTCCTCAGGGCATTACTGAAAAAACACCTGGAGGAAAAAGACGGCAAATTGCAATGGCCTTCCGAATTAAGGACAGGACTGGTATACTGGAACACTTAAATCATACAGGATCAATTATGAGCATTAACCCGAAGTGGAAACAGAAATTTGAAGTACTGAAGGAATATATAGCGTCGAACTCCGAAATCTATATTGATATGCACGAAATCTCTATACCGGAACATCTGCGCGATAAATTTTATGAATATTTCGATGATATCCGGAATACCTTTGTAGATGATTTTTTTGCTTCATTGCCTATTGATGTAGATACCCTTTGTACGAACTACAATCAGGCTGAAAAAGAGTTAATTAACTGTCTTAAACTGGAGCGTATAGATTTTCCTGTGGATCTCATGAGTTTTCTCCACAATCCAAGAGATGGAATGGTACGCTGGCTCTACAACAGATTATTTGAAGTAATACAGGGGAAGATAACCATAGAGGAATTTGAACAGATGGCGGAAAATGATCTTTTCGCAACAACCGCAGAAATGTACCGGTTCGGTTATGAGACATGGGCAATTTTTACCCTTATTATTTCATTTGAACCTGATGAAACCCGTTCTGTTGAACTTGATGAAGAATACAATCCGATTGTCGGAGAGCTTAGAGAAATCGCCTTTGGGAGGCAGTTTTACCATACTACAAGGCGCATACCCGAATTTGTGATCCATTCTAAAAAGCTCAACAGCTACATTGCCGTTAAAATACCCCTGGCAAGAGTAGTGGACGGCTACTATCTCCCCCACGAAATTCCTAAAAAGATGCTGAGAGACCGCACAGGGGATACATCCTATGTACTGGATTCAAGGATTATGTTCCTTTCAATGCTTGAAAACCTGGATGATATCCCTGTTTATGCCGAAATAGCTGAACGTAAGTTTGAAAGCCCGGATGTAATCATAGAGTTTCTGACTGAAGAGGACCTGGCGGATACAGATAAGATCTCTCAGTTCAAAAACCGGGCAGGAATAATGGAGCCCAGGCTTGGCAGTACTATTGTAGTAATGAATCCCGGTGAAGAGCCTGTTTCAGGATCATTAACCGAAGGGATAGACAAATATTCAGCAGGATTTGACAAGGTGAAATTAGGATCGGTCATTGATAAATTAATGGCCGGAAAAGAAGTATAGCATTATGCATTGATTATAACCCGAATTTAATTTGACACAAATGTGCCAAATACCTATACTCAATAAGGGATGAAGTAACGTTTTATCAACTCAATATTAGGAGATATGACTATGGCGGATGAAATAAATAATATTAACCGCAGGAGCTTTCTTAAGAACGCGGGAGTCATCATCGGTGGAAGTGCAGTTGGAGCAGCCGGAATGACATTAAGGCCTGAAATGGCGCAAGCAGCTGAAGCTGTCAAAGGGATACCCCGGACCGTTACACAGTTCCGTTGTCCTGTTTGCAGTAAAAATTTCAGCAGCTTCGCGGAACTAAAAAATCATTTTAAAACCGATCATCCTGAACATGTGGAACCTGTCACGACAAAGTTCAATATAAACGGAGAGGAATGTGAAGTCCTTATTGAGCCACACTGGACACTCCAGCGCACCCTTCAGTTCAAACTCGGGCTTACCGGTGCAAAGCACATGTGTGACCGTGGAGTGTGCGGATCATGTACGGTTATTATTGACGGCAGAGCGGTACTGTCATGTACAACCCTGGCAGTGGAATGTGAAGGCAAATCCATCCAGACGGTCGAAGGCATTGCTGCAGATCCCAAATGGAGATCCCTGATTGACTCCTATTGCAAATGGGATGCAATGCAGTGCGGTTATTGTACTCCGGGAATGCTTGTTACAGCAAAATCCCTCCTGGATAAAAATTCCAATCCAACCGAAGAAGACTGCAAACAGGCACTGGCAGGTAATATCTGTTGTTGCGGTACATATAACCGTCATCCAACAGCCATAATGGAAGCTGCT
>JASFHE010000557.1:0-4827 GCA_050123415.1 Desulfobacteraceae bacterium
GCGTCATGTCTTCATCGATCTGCGCCTTTATTACTATACCCTTTTCATCACGTTCAAACCGAACCACCTGTCTTACAGGTATTCCTCCGACAACAAGCGGTGAATGGGTTGTGGCAATAAACTGCATATTGGGAAAAAGCTCTGATAAGGTACGCACAACAATCTGCTGCCAAAATGGGTGCATATGTGCATCAATTTCATCAATCATGATTAAACCGGGGCCTTCCCTCGGGTTTTCAATGTTATCGTAGACCTGGTATAACCTCTCCACCATAAGACAGATCCAACCCATTATGGATTGTGTGCCCTGGCTAACGGCTGCGAGCGGTACTTCATCATCATCTGTATCAATGGTAATTCTCCAGGTGTCTTTGTCGAAATGCCAGTCACCTAATGTAACACCTTTTGTTACATCGCGAATAACCTGATAAAGATCATTAAGACGTTTATCATATTTCTCGCCACCAGGTTCTGTACTTCTTGAATACATGTCGATAATGATTTGTTTTAAGTCTCTCATGCGAGGATCCGGATCACCGGAGATAAGAGGAATCAAATCTCCGGGAATAGTGTAGGGGGTTCCGGGCTTCTTTTGCGGATGTTCAGGATCAATCCAGCCTATTTGACGCAGTGGAGGGAAGGCCATTGCCAACCAACGTTCAGTGCCAAGCAGTTCCCGCTGCGTTGTGGCTTTGATATCAATGCCGATGTTTGTCCTGTAGAGCTTGATATGGTTACTCTTGCCGTCTGTCAATTCTATGTCTATTTCTCCGCTCGATTTGCGATATTTGAGCAACCGATCCGCAAAAGGCTGTGCTGCTTTACCACAGAGTGCCAGTGCAATTGCTTTCAGTATGTTGGATTTACCTACACCGTTATTCCCTAAAAATATATTCCACTGGGGATCAAGCTCAAGCTCAAGATTTTTGAACGGCCCAATATTTATAAGCCTGAGGCGCTTGAGGCGCGGTGCTTCAGATGTTTCAGGTGCGGATGCATGTTTCCTGCTTGTGACCCGATCGGCCAGCATCTCGAAAAAATTCAGCAATTCAGCATCGAATTTGCTGGCCGGACAAGGTAAAATTTGAACACCCCAGCGGTTTCTAAGAGATACTGCCCTGGCATTCCACTCGCTGCCGCTTACCGGTATTATGGCGTAATGTGAATGGTTTACCCTGCGAAGCTGCAGGGCCTCCAGGGTGGATTGAATATCATCTATACTTGTCCCGATAAATAAAAATGTTCTTGATATAAAAAGCTTCTCAATAAAGTCGATGAATATTCGATTATCGGTGGCCGTGTCCCTGAACTGGACCGGAGAAACCTGGATTGTTTCCGGCTGATCAAGTGTGCCGTAAAGCTTTAGTATAAAAGGTTTCTTCTCGGCAAGCTTTGGAAGTAGCTTCTCGGCATCCCGAAGCGTAAAGACAGGGGCTTCCAGGGCCTTTTCAAGTAGAAAATCGAAGTTGGTAGTAAGTGTCCCGGCAATACCAATCCGCTTCAGGAGGTGGTGCACTTTCGCAGGCTGCGGAGACTTGCTGGCAAAGACATCTGACAGGTATTTTGAAAGCCATACTTCCATATTCTTTGGCCCTTTGTAGGCCTGGGCAGCCCTGGCCACACCATCTGCTATCAAGTCGGTGTCCCCTTTTTTAAGTGCATTACTATAGGATAACCCAAGCTTCTCATCCAGAAGTTTTTCGTCCATTGCCCATTGCAGCAATCCCTGAACAACATCATGCCAATCAGGTAAACCGGCCATCCTGTTCAGGCCCGGGCCGATAAAGACAATGCATTCCCTTTTCTGGCAGGCATTGATCAGGTCATCCGGAGGCTGCAATAGTTTAAGCTCCGGTTCAGGCTCTATGGCATCGTTCTCAAAGGCAAGCTTTACATCTGGTTCTTCAGATACAGCATTGAGCTTTATTCTCCGTCGATTTAAACGTAATCCAATCCAGATTATAATACCTAAACCTGCAAGGATAAATACGACGTAAATAGTTAAAGAATAGGTGTGAATGAATTCATATATACCTGCAATCCGGGGAGTAGACCATACGGTGATGCGATAAGGTTGTGACTTTAGCTCATCGGTCATGACAATAGCCCATATTTTTTGCCCCTCAGACAGCTCTTTTGGAATTCTAACCTTCAGGACATTAGAACCGCTGCTGATAATATCACCTGTAACATTATCGAAAATAACTTGGACGCTTGAGCTTTCCATTTTGGAAAGGTCTCTATCCAGGAAGATTTCAATTGCCCCTCCAGAATAGGTATTCTCCGGTATGATCTTATCTATATATAATTCTTCAGGTCCATTATTGACCTGACTGTCGGAAAAGGATGGGGTTGGATAAAAGGATAATAAAATGACCAATAGAACGCCGGATATTCGAGTAATACATACCGGCATACAAAATTTATGTAGGAAAAAATGTCTCATATGTTCTCCACTGCGCTATGCAGCAAAATTGCCAACTAATCTGTCTTCACTATAATTTTCTAAAATTCCATTTATACATGGTCCAGAAAAGGCTAAGAAAATTACTCATGCATTATACTGGTTGCTGTTTTTTCCCCGGATTTTTTAGTAGCCGCCTACTGCAACCTGAAATCCCCTGCGACGTCCCCCGCTGCAAAACTTAGAGTTGAAAAAAGAGCAAACCAAATACAGAAAACCTATTCTCAAATATTAGCAAACGGAAAAAAGAGCAACGGTAGTTAAACGATTAGCGCTGCACTGGTAAATTTGATTTTTCGGATTCATATCAAGATAAGATGAGTTAATTAAATAATAAAACCGCCCTTTATTCAATAAAAAAAGGAAAAAACGAGAGCATGCCTTTAGGGATTCTTTCTCAAAACACTTAATTTTAATTTTGTATGGATACCGCTGAGTAGGAAGTCCATAGACCGATATCTATCTATGAAAAATATTCTTCGAGCTCTTTGATTGAAATATTCTCTATTACTGCCTTTCCTATTCCATCCAGAAGCACAAAATGAATGCTGTCCCCTTCCTTTTTCTTATCCCTTTTCATTGCGTCCAGGACTTTTTCTTTATCTGTTTTCATTTCTACAGGAAGTCCCATATTTTTAATCAACGCAACAATTCTTTGCTTTTCTTCAGAAGTGAGTAAACCTTTACTTTCGGAAAGATTTGCAGCGGCTACCATGCCAAGGCTTACGGCCTTTCCGTGACTCACGCCTGTTACTTTTTCTACAGCATGCCCGATAGTGTGCCCGAAATTGAGTTTTCTTCTCTCACCCTTTTCCTTCTCATCCCTGTTTACCACATCAGATTTTATTACCACAGAATCATAAACAACCCGTTCAATCGCATCCCTGTCCATATCAATAATACCCTGATAATTGTTTTCAAGGTATTCAAACAGTTCTATATCCGCTATTGCCCCGTGCTTGATGATTTCAGCACATCCGTTTAATAATTCATCTTCAGGAAGCGTTTTCAGCATTTCAGGATCACATATAACAAAATCAGGCTGATTAAATACACCTACTATATTTTTATATCCCTTGAAATTGACACCGTTTTTGCCTCCGACACTGGCATCCACCTGGGAAAGAAGTGTTGTGGATATGAAGCCGAATGATACACCCCTCATGTAAATCGAGGCTACAAACCCTGTGATGTCACAGAGAATACCTCCTCCTATTCCAAGTAAAAACAGGCTTCGATCAGCCTCCATTTCCACAAGTTCGTTAATAATATAATTAACTGTATCCAGGTTTTTCATCTTTTCATTTGTATCTATCTTTATCGTCTTACCTTTCGGGAAAGATTCACGGTAGTAATCGTAAACATTGCTGTCTGCTATTATAACTACATTGGATGACGGCAGGTATTTTTCTGCATTCCTATAGCTTTCACCTACAAGAAGTTTTGAAACCTTTAAACTGCTTTTTATTTCCAGAGAACGCATAAATGCTCCTTTTAATTATTCAACCAGTACACACCCCACATAGGTCAATGTACCGGGGCCATAGTAATATGGAATATTATTTGCTGTACACACATCACTTACTACCATCCCGAATGCCTCCATGCTGCTTATCATCTTTTCCGGAAAACGGCATGGATCATCAGGATAGGTACATTTTTTACATATAGTGCAGGCACCAGTACCGATTACCACTGCATCGGGATAGCTGTTTTTAATCTCTTCGCTGAATTTTATAATGGATTTTCTATGAATCTTTTCAAGATCCATCATTGCTTCAAAATCAAAGGAATCTTCAATCTCCCCTTTTGTCTGTAGCATTAAACCATGTTTGTATTTCCTGATTATCTTTTCACAGGCATCCAGATCTCCACAGGCAGGAGGACAGGACCAGTTTGTCCCGTATGCATGGCATTTATTCTCCGCACAGGTATCACGCACCTCTTCGCGAACTGTGATAGTGTCAGCATCGAGTTTTCCCACATGGGTAAATCCGCAGGAAAGGGCCAGTTCCTCAATCTCTTTATAATCCATTAAAAACTCCTGATTTTATAGTCATTATGGTTAAAGGAATTTATCGTTCAAGTCAAATTTTATTTACCAATGCTATAAGTCATAAGGTGGCACACGACCATTTTCAGGGCGAAAGATTTTTCGCCCCTAAGTCCTATGGCGGATTTATACCCTATCTGATAATCCTGTGAATTAACCGGATACTGGATACCGGTTAAAGGCAGATTTATGTGGCGTTTGGAGTGTTTTTACCAGTACCCAGTATCCAGTAACCAGTATCTATCCATTACTTCCCATTTAAACAATTCCATCTTATTACTACATTAGCTTTAAAAAATTCCTCCCTCCT
>JASFHE010000558.1:0-4817 GCA_050123415.1 Desulfobacteraceae bacterium
CCTTTGTTCAGTAGAATTTTTCTCTTGGCGTTAACATAATGATTATCTTATACATTTTTTTTATTTATTGTGCAATCACAATCTTTACAAAGTCAAATTAGATATGCTTGAAGTAAAAAATCTACAACTTGGATATGGAAAACTGCCCCCGGTCATTCATGATGTGAACATCACACTCAAGCCTGAAGAGTTCATGGTGCTTATAGGCCCAAATGGCTCAGGAAAATCAACCATCTTAAAGGCAATGGCCGCTTCTCTTCGCCCCAGGAAGGGAACAGTTTCTCTCAAAAATAAACCGCTTCAACACTATTCATCAAAGGCCCTGGCAAAACAACTGGCTTTTTTACCCCAGTCTCCGATTGTACCGGAAGACTTTACTGTCCGGGACCTTGTGGGTTATGGAAGAACTCCCCATCTGAACTGGAACGGAAGAATGACAAAAAGAGACTGGGCCATTGTAGACGAAGCTATTGCCAGGACAAGACTTACGCTATTTAAGGACAGGTCCCTTTCCTCTCTTTCAGGAGGTGAACGCCAGCGTGCCTGGCTCGCACTTGCGCTGGCTCAAAAACCTGATATACTGCTCCTTGATGAGCCTACTACCTTCCTTGACATATGCTATCAGTTCGAGGTACTCGAACTGGTGAAACAGCTTAACAATACACTGGGGCTCTCAACTGTTATTGTACTTCACGACCTGAACCAGGCGGCAAGATATGCGCACACCATTGTTGTAGTCAATAATGGAAGAATTGTGGCGTCAGGCCCTCCCGGTGATGTGATCACGCAGGACCTGCTGGCAGAGGTTTTTAATATCCGTGTGGATATCAAATTTGACAAAGTACATAACTGCCCCTATATCATCCCCATGGAAAGTCTTAGAAAGTGAGAAGATAAATGAGACTGGTTTATTTTAGTGTCACATCAAACGAAATACCTAACCTGAGCGAGGCATGCCGATTATTTACAGAGGAAACCGCTCCGGTTGAGATATACGCACGCACACGCACACAGTTGCAGGATAACGCAGAAATGCAGGAGTCTTTTATAAGGCATGCGCTTGATGCGGATATCCTGTTTATTACACTCATGGCTGGCAGCCGGTCGTGCCCTGCATGGGATGATTTGATCCCGGCAATGGAAGAACAGCGTAAAAGCGGGAAAAAGTTACCATGGTTTCATATCCAGCCCACAGGAAGCAATCCTGACTCCCTTGAAATTGTGCAAAAACTGTCCGATAGAGTTGACAGTGATACATGGACGACTTTAAGCCGGTACTACCGATACGGCGGGGTGGACAACCTGAAAAATATGCTGATTTTCCTGCACAACCGCGTTCATAAAGATACTCTTGATATAAAACCGCCCGAGATTAATCCCTATGAAGGCCTGTACCACCCTGACAAAGGCTATATTGCTGATTCGGAGAGCTACTATAACTCACTTGATCCCGATAAAATTACAGCAGGGATCTGGTTTTACCAGAACTTCTGGACCAGCAACAACAAAGACCACATAGACGCCATCATCCGGGAGCTGGAAAAGCGGAATGCCAATATAATATGTGTCTTTCACACGAGATTCAAGGACAGGCTTCTTGGCAACAATGGTGCAGATTATGTTGTTGATAAATTTTTTATGGACAAAGACAATCCCCGGATTGATGTGCTTATAAACCCTGTTATGTTCAGTCTTGAAACAGCATCCCCTGATTACAAAGGGCTTCTTAAAAAACTTGGTGTTCCTGTTATACAGGCCATTTCAACGGCCCGTGATATTCGGGAATGGAAGGAAAGCGATCAGGGTCTCACTAATGTGGACATAACCATATCAGTTGCCCAGCCTGAACTTGACGGGGTCATCATTAATGTGCCTGTTGCATCCAAGCAGTGTGTATCGGTAGACTATTTAACAGGTGCGGCCGTAAATAAATATACCCCCATACCCGAACGCACTGCAAAAATGGTTCGCCTGGCCCTTAACTGGGCATTGCTGTCTAAAATAGAAAACTGTAATAAAAAGGTGGCCATTGTTTTTCATCACTACCCCCCCAGGAATGACCGTATAGGATGTGCATCAGGCCTGGACAGCTTTGCCAGTGTTTCGGACCTTGTTAAGGCCATGTCAGACCGTGGTTATAAAGTGGATGAACTTTACTCTGATGGAGATACACTGGCCCATAAGATATTGAGCCGCATGACATGCGACCAGCGCTGGCTCATGCCCGAACAGATGGCAGAACGCGCTGAGGCCTCTGCCGGCTCTGAAGAGTATTTGGACTGGCATGCTGCACTGCCACATAAGATACAGGAAAAAATGACAAATGACTGGCAACCCATGCCCGGAGACCTGTTTGTCCATGAAGGCAGGTTGCTTTTTCCGGGCATAATAAACGGCAATGTATTCATTACCGTACAGCCCCCCAGGGGATATCTTGAACAGATAGACAAACTGTATCATGATCAATATCTTTCACCGCCCCATCACTATCTTGCCCATTACAGGTGGATGTCCGAGGTATTTAAGGCTGATGCGGTTATCCATGTGGGTAAACACGGCAGCCTTGAATGGCTTCCCGGAAAATCAGTAGGCCTTGACAGGGAGTGCTACCCTGACCTGGCAATCGGAGACCTTCCGAATATATACCCGTACATAATAAATGATCCGGGTGAAGGGACCCAGGCCAAACGAAGGTCCTATGCATGTATAATCGATCATTTGCCCCCTGCCCTTACCAATTCCGGGCTCTATGATGAACTTGCCGAACTGGAAAACCTGCTTAACGACTACCTGAACGCCAAAACACAGGACCAGGCCAAACTGGACGTGCTGCCGGCAATGATATGGGAGGCAGCAGAAAAGGCAGATGTGGTTAATGATCTTGAACTTGAGAAGGAAAAGGCCCTTGCAGACCCGGAGGCTTTTACCGAAGCCCTCCACGATTACCTTGGTGAAATATCCGATACCTTTATTGCTGACGGCCTGCATACCCTGGGAAAGGCGCCTGAAGGAGAATTTCTCTCAAAAACAATTGTCCAGATGACAAGACTTGCAAACGGTTCAATACCCTCCTTGCGTAAATCAGTGATTTCCGTAATGGGCTATGATGCAGGTGAACTTGCAGATAATCCCGGAAAAGTAATTGATAAGGAAAAGGCCCTTACTGGCGCAAAGATAATAGAAAAGGCCCAGATGTTATGCGAAGAAATGGTCGCTGACCTTCTTTCCCGGCCAGAAGAAGACTTCGATATTACAGAGATACAGAAGAAGTACCTTGGAAAAACTGATACTGATGTCTCTGCTGTCCTCAACTATATAAAGGATGACCTTGTTTTCCGCATTCAGCAAACCACGGATGAACTGGATTCATGTCTTACAGCCCTTGAAGGGCGTTTTGTAACTCCGGGGCCTTCAGGCGCACCCTCAAGGGGCCAGGCACATATCCTTCCAACAGGGAGGAATTTTTATTCGGTAGATCCCCAGAAGATTCCTACACCTGCGGCCTGGGAGACCGGCAAAAAACTGGCTGATGCGCTTATAGAACGCTACCTTGATGAAAAGGGAGAATACCCGGATAATGTGGGAATAATCCTCTGGGCAAGCCCTACAATGCGATCCAAGGGTGATGATGTATCTGAGATCCTCTATCTTTTGGGTGTAAAACCCGTATGGCAGAAGGGCAGCGGTAATGTAAAGGGGATTGAAATTATTCCATCCAAAGAACTGGGGCGCCCGCGTATTGATGTAACACCCCGTATTTCAGGCATTTTTAGGGATGCCTTTCCACTCCTGGTGGACTGGATCGATAAGGCAGTCCGCATGGTAGCCATGTTAAAGGATGAACCGGAAAGTAATTTTATACGCCGCCATGTAGTAAAGGACATGGAAGAGCTGAAAAGGGACGGCATGGATGAAGATACGGCCTTTCGCCAGGCCACTTTCAGGATTTTCGGTTCCCCGCCCGGCAGCTATGGCGCAGGCGTGGCACAGCTTGTGGAATCCAAGAACTGGGAGACCACGGATGACCTGGGAAATATGTACATACAATGGTCTTCCTATGCCTATGGTGAAAACAGCTTTGGAGAAAAGGCCGAACAGCAGTTTCGGCGGACCCTCGGCAGGATGTCTGTTACTGTGAAGAATGAAGATACAAGGGAAAAAGACATGATGGCCTGCACTGATTTCTATAACTACCATGGAGGTCTTATTACCGCTGTTCACGCTGTCCGGGGCAAACGGCCATTCTCGCTGGCAGGAGACTCCAATGACCCGGATGATGTCAAGGTCCGCACAACAACAGAGGAAGCAAGGCATATCTTCAGATCACGCCTCCTTAATCCCACCTGGCTGGAAGGCCTGAAACGCCATGGTTACAAAGGGGCCGGGGATATTTCCAAAGCCATGGATATAATACTTGGATGGGACGCTACAGCAGATGTGGTGGATAACTGGATGTATCAGAGATTCGCAGAAAAAGTAGCCCTAGATAAAAAGATGCAGGAATGGATGAAAGAAGTAAATCCATATGCGCTCCAGAATATCATAGACAAACTGCTGGAAGCCAACCAGCGGGATATGTGGGACACTGACGAGAATACCCTTGAAGAGTTAAAACAGTCTTATCTGGAAGTGGAAGGAGAGATAGAAGAAATAACCGGAGAGTAAATCAACTGTAGTTCAAGGCGCTTAATTAGTGTCCATCCAGGAACTCTAATTAATTGAAATAAAAAGGAAAAAGCGCATTTTAAGGTGGACAAATTCACCGTAATATTGTTATAAAAGAAGTGTAAGCAATTGATATAACAAGAAAAGCGAAG
>JASFHE010000559.1:0-4805 GCA_050123415.1 Desulfobacteraceae bacterium
TGCGTGGCAATCACATAGGAATAATAAAAACTCAACTGTTAATTGGCAATTTACTACAGGTGATGACCGTATTAAGCTGTCTCGTCTTTATCCGTCAATTGATACTTGACATGACGCTAGGATAAGGTCTCGATCTGCATAGCTAAAACCCATCGTGATATTGCCGCGACCATTGGCGAACCCCGCCCCTAATAGACCGTTGAATTGAATTTCCTGGCCGTCACCTTCTTCGGTAATTCCATATTGAGCATCGAATACCGCGCCTTCGAAATCTTTCTTCAGTATTAAGTTCACAACTCCGGAAATAGCATCCGCGCCATAAACGGCGGCCGCGCCACCGGTAATGACTTCAACTGATTCGACAGCGGCGGTGGGAATGGTATTGAGGTCGACCACCAACATAGCATTAACAGGTTGGACACGTTTACCATCAACCAAAACCAGGGTTCTATTCGTTCCCAAACCTCTCAGATTTACCGTTGCGGCACCCGGTGCAGCCGTTGCTCCAGGAAATTCTGTTCCGGCATCACTGCTGGTTGATGCAGTACCGGACGGAACGAATTGCGGCATTTGGTTCAGCGCCGATTCCAAACCAATACTGGATCGATCTTCGAATGTATCAGCTTTGATTGTGACGATTGGGCTGGATGACTTGTAATCGCGACGAGGAATTCGTGAACCGGTGACTACAATTTCTTCCAGCGTGAACTCTTCTTCATCCGATGCTTTTTCCTCCTGCGCGGTCGCTATCCCGCATGCCAGTGCTACACTGATAATTAACATGAATTTTAAAATGTTTGTAAATAGATTAATTCGCTTTAACATTTTCATCATTAAGCCCCCTGTATAAATAAGTTAAAAAATTAATTCGATTCAACGGTCTCTTTCAGAGATAGTTGAAACCCCTCCCAAAAAAAATCTTTATAATTTACTTCTTCTTATAACTGGGCTGCAAATTGGATCTCTTGATACTTACATTAACTCTATCAGCATACCTGAAAAATAAATAACTGAAGGATAACTTCAGTATCAAAAGCAGGCAAAGGTAAAAAATCGAGGAGAACTAAAAATAGCGATTAACGATTATCGCATTAAATTTGTCTGCACCCGTATTCACTTATTAAAAAAACGCTGATCGAGAAAGAAAATTTAACAGTAAAAGATAATATATATTATCGCTATTCCGGTACCGTCCGCATATGAAAATGAGTATTAAAAATCTGTGAACCTCAAATACATTTTTGAAAAACTTATTTTTAAATGTAAAAATGGATTTAAATATCTAATTTAAATTCTAAAAGCTTAATTGCTCATCGGTTTGAATGTCAAGAAAAAACTTTAGAAATGTAGAATTGCAGGTTGCTTCAGTAATCTAATTATCAAATATTTATTGTACTAATAAACTGAAAACATCCCTTTCTCAACAGTACTCTGCTCTTATGCCTTATTACATGTTTCAATCTCAGTCCTTTACATTTATCCTGTTATGCGGATTTACCTTGAAAGGTATCTGTTTTCTATATATTATTATCTTTTATTCTAAAGGCCTATGCTCAATCTATAACGCTATCGGCTGAAAATGGACGATAACAATACCAATTCAAAAGAAAAATCTATCAGTGAAAATATAGAAGCTCAATTCGATGATCTTTTTGCACCTAAAAAGCCTGATGAAGTGCCTGATAGTGGAAAGAAATCTTCTGTTCCTGAGACTCCTCCGGTCAAAAAAGACTCAAAAAAAGTTTTACCCCCAAAGCCATTAAATAAAAAGGTGATTCTCCCGAAAGCTTCTGTTCCCGGAAAGCAACTTTCTACCACAGGTAAACCCTCTGCTAAAGCAGATCAGAGAAAAATTATTCCTGATAAAACAGTAGTTCAAAAGATGACTCCATCTGTGACGGCAGGCAAGCGAAAACCGCCTGTAAAACAGGATACACCTGTAACGAAGAAAGATGAATTCTCTAGAAGATACTGATAAAGCAGCCGTTCAAAATGTTTTCAAAAATGCGAACCAGGAATATAAAAATAAAGTGTTATGGGAGAAGATCAGGCAGGGTCTGAATCCTGTTATATTTACATTGTTAATTCTTATGCTGGTCATATTGTCTGTGTTTACAGGAACAATAATGGATTCCGATAGCGTGATGAAATTTTTCAATATGAAAAATACATCAGCTTCCATTCCTGCACATGTTTCCATAAGGCATACAAATAAAAGAAAAGTAAGCGTTTCAAAAGCCATAAAGGATCCTTCACCTGAAAAAAGTGTTGAAGGATCAAAAACTGAAAAGACCGATATCCACGGCTCAGGTATAGTCAAAGAGGAAACGGAAAGCCAGGCCACAACTGATACCATTCTTTTAGTAAAAACCGCTGATGAGCCTCCTGATGTTGTTAAAGAGGAATTTATATCATACCCGTATTCTGTCTATCTCGGATCATACAGCTCTTTTGAAAAGGTTGAGACTGCATTGTCAGTTTTTTCTGAAAAGGAAATAACAACCTATTGGATAAAACTGGATCTGGGTGAAAAGGGCATCTGGTTCAGACACTTCGCGGGTTATTTTAAGACAAGAGACGAAGCTGATGAATTTATAAAAAACAGGCAGTTAAAAGACGCTGAGTCCAGACTTACAAAATATACAAACCTGATTGGAATATACAGATCTAAAGAAGATATGGACATAGAGAAAGCCCGTATCGAAGAACTGGGGTACAGCCCCTATATCATTAGTGATTCAGAAGACGTATATCGACTCTATGCAGGCGCCTTTTATCAAAAGGGCAGGGCGGAAGAATTAAAGGCTGATCTGGAGCTTAATGGTGTAAAAAGTGAACTTGTAGAACGGTAGAATAAGGCCTTTATTAAGATACGATTCTCTACTAACATGCAACAAGAAAATCCATACGCTCAAAATTCTCAAAGAAGGAATTCTTTTAAAATCAAACAAATCAATAAAGGAGAGATCTTGTTTTTTGGTTTTAAAGATTTCTCCCTTTGGTCGAAATTGACAGACAGGTATAGAATATGATGAGTCTATCCTTAAAAAGAAAAAGATCTTTTTTGAAAATGCCATTTATACACCGGTTTATCCTATTTTCAGGCCAACATATCTTCCTGTTTACTGTTTTTTTATATTGCACCATGATATTTACCGGTGCCTGCGCGCAGGAACCTTATGAGGCACAACGTAACAGGATGGTAAAGGAGCAGGTTATAGCACGCGGAATAAACGATGCACGGGTTATCAGGGCAATGCAGCGAATAGAACGGCATTTGTTTGTACCTGCAGAGTATATCCAAATGGCCTATAGAGACGGACCTCTTCCTATCGGCTACGGTCAGACTATTTCACAGCCTTATATAGTCGCCTTCATGACCGATATACTTAAACTAAAGTCTGATGACAGGGTACTTGAAATCGGCACAGGTTCGGGGTACCAGGCAGCTGTCCTGGCTGAAATCTGCAATTCGGTTTTCAGTATCGAGGTAGTTCCCCAACTGAGGGAGCGTGCCTCGTCTCTTTTAAAGAAACTGGGATACGACAATATACTGATTAAAACAGGTGATGGCTATAAAGGCTGGAAAGAACATGCTCCTTTTGATGCAATCATTGTAACCTGTTCTCCTACCCATATACCAAAACCCCTTGAAGAACAGCTTTCAGAAGGGGGAAGAATGATCATCCCGGTTGGAGAAAGATATATACAGCAGATGGTCTATCTGATTAAAAAAGATGGGAAACTACATCAGGAAAAGGTATTGCCTGTTTCCTTTGTTCCTATGGTCGATGAGAAAGGGAAGGTGTATTGAACTATTTTTCAACCATCAGAGAAATTGAAAGTGAGGTACTGTTATTTGATGTCTCATATCCCAGAATTTCTCTTATCACCTCATTACTGTTTTTATCTGTTCCGCCTATTGTTACCCACTGGTTCAGGGGAGCAGAAACAGTAGTCGCAGCTTCTGTAAACCTTATAATCTTTTTCCTTGCGCCATGTTCTCTATGGGATATCCTTGGTGTAATCTCTATTACAGCATAATCTCCGGTTATGACCGGCTTCACATCAAATCCTGTTTCTATGCTCTGTATGGTTATAGGTTCATTATAACGGGCGTATTTTTGAAGAAGATAGTTCCACCTCTCACTGAAAACGATTTTTTCACCTGCCAGGATATAGGCCGGACTTCCTGACAGGACATTTATAAAATATTCCGACATCTCGTTTTTTCGGACAGTTCCAGCGGAAATATTTACACCGGTGCCGTTCTTTTTACCTTTGCCAATGTTTATTTCATAGCTGTCGGTTGATATTGATCCTCTACCCCTGATGGATCCTGCGCCGCTTAACAGGTCTCCCTGAAATTTCACCCTTATTCTTGCCTGCTGAGGAGCAACATCGAATCTCTTTATCAATGATTTGATCCTGTCGATTCTTTCCTGTTCATCAGTTACAACAATACTGTTTGTACGTGCATCAACAGAGGCCTTTCCATCATCTGATAACATACCCTGAAAAAGCGGTAAAAGCTCCGATGCCTTTCTGAATTCTACCTGAATAATTTCTGTCGATTTCTTGCAGAGTCCGGCCATGGGGTGAAGGATAAACATACAGAAAATTAAAAGACTTAATAACAGCCTGACATGTATATATTTTTTCATATCCATTATCCTGAAATTTGTTATTTGCAATATCTTAATGATTGGATGGTCTGTTTATAAAGTAATTTACCGGTAATTGGTATTTTTTTTCATTATTTTTTGGTATTTTTTTACATACTCATCTCTTGCTTGAAACCTGCT
>JASFHE010000560.1:0-4795 GCA_050123415.1 Desulfobacteraceae bacterium
AGCTATGTGGTAAAGTTACGAAGTCAAATTAATATACAGAATGAAATTCGATTGGCATCAAGTAGCATAGGTGAATCACAACAAGTTGTAAGTGGCGAAAAATCGGAACCTTATGCAAGTCCTTAACCGGAAATTACTGATTTTTATTATAGAAAAGAGTATATATAGGGTAAAAGTATAAATTATTATTACTCGACAATACTCACCAATGATGACTTATTGTAAACTCTAAAATTATCTTAAAAAATCTTTTTAAGATAAGCAATAGTGGCCCCCCAACCGGAAGAACCTGAGTCAAGGGAAAAATCAGCAACCAAGGGATGTCTTTCAAGGAGAGAGTGTACTATCCTTCTGAGTACACCCTTCCCTTTTCCGTGGATTATACGCACTTCATATATCTGTTTTTCAGCACAGGCATATATATATTCCCCAACCACATCGGCTGCATCCTTTGGTGAAAAGGTGTGGAGATCGATAACTCCATCTATGGGGACTTCGATTACTTCTTCGTTTTCATAATCTTCAAATTCTGTCATTGCTTACTGCCAGTCTTTTTAAGTTTGATGCTGCCTTTCCCGTCAGCCTCATGCGAAGTCGGATCAGCCACCAGTTAAATTGGCGGGGTATAAAACCCATCCTACGAAAAGATTTCTCAGCTATTACCTCAAAATGTATTACGATACAACCTGTTTGCAAAGACTGCACCCATAAAACGGATCTATGAATAAAATCAGTTATAGTTTTACGAAAAGGACAGGGCCTCAATATCTCCTGCCCGTCAGATTATAGAACTTTTTTGCCTGATAAAGTAAATATTTTCCCTCTTTTTCTTCTATAATTGACAATGCAAAAAGTCTATGTTCCTATATGAGTAAATGTTGTATGGTTTATGGATTAATGTTAAATTAAGCCTAAAATATTTCACCGGAAAGGATGGACCATGACCGAACTGAACAATGAAGTACGTTTTGGTAAGGTAGCAGTTGACATGGGTTTTATTACGATGGATCAAATGCTCAATGCCATAGAGGTTCAGGTTAAAGAAAACATCGCTTTTGGAACCCATAGAAAAATAGGCATGATTTTACTTGAACAGGGACATATCACCCCTGAGCAGGTCGATAAAGTGCTTAAAGAGATGGAAAAATTAAAACAAATTGACTAGCTGTTAAAAGAATGAATGGCCGGATTTTTTATAACAGATAGTCAGTCTTAACATTCTGAAGGGCATGAAATATATTGCCCTTTATTTTTCTGTTTGTTTTATAAAATGCGTGAAGCATGGTTTTTATCTCATCCCGTTTTGACCTTCCTGATGTAGGGCACCCGGTTCTTATAAAGGGAAACTCCATTTCCCGGGCATATCTTTTAATAATATGCTCATCTGTCATAAAAAGAGGTCTTATTACTGTAACCGCCCCTTTAAAAAAATCCTGTACAGGCAGCATTGTGCTTACTGACCCTCCATAGAACATGTTGATAAAAAGGGTCTCTATAATGTCGTCCTTATGATGGCCAAGGGCTATCTTGTTGTATTTAAGTTCGCCTGCCAGTTCAAATATATATTTCCTCCTGATCCTTGAACATAAAAAACAGGGGTTTTCAAGGTTTTCGGGACTGTGGGCCTTTGGCCCGAAATCACCTGTAAGTATCCTGTAATCAAACCCGTGCTCTTCAAAATATGCCTTCATCTGCCCGGCGTTATCTCCGCCAAACCCCGGGTCCACATGGACTGCCGTCAATTCATACTTAATTGGAAGCCTTTTAAGCCGTTCCCGCAGGAGCCACAGGAGGGACATGCTGTCCTTTCCGCCGGACACCGAAACAAGGATGCGATCTCCTTCTTCGGTCATGCTGTGTTTATGGATAGCCTTGCCCATGAGCCTGCGCATCTCTTTATGCACATACTTTGTCATGCGTAATGCCGCTCACCGAAAAGCTTTGTGCCTATCCTGACAAGGTTGGCGCCTTCTTCAATTGCTACCCTGTATGAGTCTGACATACCCATGGAGAGATATTTCATCTCAGCCCCTTCAATGCCTGTTTTTATGATGAGATCGAAAAGCTCTTTTGTTTTTTTGAAGTAGGACCTTGAATTCTCCGGATCATCACTGAAAGGTCCCATGGTCATAAGTCCCATTACCCTGATATTGGAAAGGGCGGTAATTTCTTTAATGAGAGGAATGGCGTCTTCAGGCATTACACCTGCTTTCCGGTCTTCTTCACCGCTGTTTATCTCCATGAGTACAGGTATAATCTTGTTTATATCCGCGCATGATTTATCAATAAGCCTGCACAGTTTTATTGAGTCTACAGTCTCTATCATGTCAAAGATATTTACTGCCTTTTTGACCTTGTTTTTCTGGAGATGACCTATCATGTGCCATTTTGCCCTGTTACCTATTTTTTCAAAGGCCTGTTCTGCCTCCTGAACATAGTTTTCGCCTACCATTTCAAGCCCCGCGTCAATAGCCCTCATAACTTCTTCGGAGGTTCTGGTCTTTGCCGCCCCTACAAGGCGTACTCCCCGGGGTAGTTCATTTAATATTTTTTTTACTGCACTCTCTATCATCAGGTTCTCCTTCTCCTTGTCATTCATTACTGCTGTTCTAATATCTCTCCCATGAAAGGTATTGTATTGCTTTTTTTAATTCGCCGCAAGTGGCGGGGTATTAAACTCAGGTTACGCAATAAATAACAAAAAATTATGCAACTTTTATATAAAATATTAATCCGTTTTGTGTATAATGATTTTTCACCTTAATAAGGAGGATAGTGACGATGAGTGAAAACAGAATCTTTACAGGTGAAGAACTGAAAGAGATGGGCATACCCACCCTGGATCTGGTCATGGAGGCAATTGACAGGGGAGACAAGGAAGAAGCCAAAAAACTGGCAAAACGCATGAAAAAGGAATTCAACCATCTTCACGACGGCTATATGGTGTGGGTGACAGGGCTGCTATCCTATATCTATCGCAACTACGGAATGGATGCTGTTGAGGAAGCCGAAAAGGAAGCGCATGGTATTGAAGGAAGGACTGTTTTTAAGTCATCGGGAAATACCGACTTTAAGTCCATTGTAGAAAAAATGGCCGGTGATATCAGAGGGCACTTCCAGCCCCTTGAAATCAAGGAAGATAATGAAAAGGTGACTATCACAATGAAGCCGTGCGGTTCGGGTGAGAGGCTTATCCAGATGGGCGGCTATGAACCGGAATTCGGCCTGCTAAAGGTAAAGGAACCTCACAATGCCACCTGGGGCATGAAGGATTTCCCCATGTACTGTGTGCACTGCCCTGTCATGGAGATGCTCAGTTATGAAAATACCGGCAGGCTGAGAGTAGTGCATCTTGTAGAAGATCCAATGGTATTTGGAGAATGCCATTTTGCTATTTATAAAGACCCCAAAAATATTCCTGAAGAGTGTTATACACGCATTGGAAAGCAGAAACCGGAATAGAATTCATATTGAATGAAAAACTCACTTTTGGGAATGGCCTTTTTTAAAAGATTGAAAAGCTATGAAGTAAAAAATGATGTAATCACTTTTTATTGGAACGGAGATGGCAAATAAAGACAAAGAATACATTGGCAGCCTCTATTTATTCCATGGATACTCCATGTTCCTGGGGACCCTTCCCGTACCGAAACTTCACAGTCACCACGTGACAGAGATTGTAATCGGCAAAAGAAGTTCAGTAAATATTGTAACTGAAAAGGGAACATATAAAAATGATATTATACTCATCGGACCTGACAGACCTCACACAGCGAAAGGTGATCCAAAAGAAGTGGTTATAATAATCCTGGACCCGGAATCGGAACTCTCTCTAAAACTGGTTTCAAAATACCTGGGAGATAATGATGCCGCATCCATTCCGGTAAAAAGAGACATGCAGGCTATTAACCGGTATTTCTCTGATCCTTCAATTGAAAACGCCCTGAAAATATATCATTCCTTTATTGATTCCCTGGAATTTACGGATAGTAAAAAAACTCAAAAAGACATCCGTATAACAGAAGCAGTAAACTTTATACGAAATCTTGATGTCAAAAAAGCTTCAACAAATGAAATCGCGGAACATGTCGGTCTTAGCGAAGGGCGTCTGATTCATCTTTTCAAAGAACAGATAGGTATCCCCATTAGAAGGTACCTGATCTGGCACAGGATTATGCATGTCATGCGCGTTCTTCTTTCCGGAAAATCTCCGACCTGTGCCGCCCATGAGGCAGAATTTGCCGATTATGCACACCTTAGCAGGAATTTTACCGCTATGTTCGGATATTCTTTATCAATGTTTTTCAAATATATAAAATTCATTAAAGTTAAAACTTCCGTATAACTATCCTAAAAAATCAAAATAATAGCCGGTTTATTCATGAAATCGGCATGTTATTTCTGTAAATTGACTGATAACTCATTTCTGCGATTTTTTTTAAATCATTTCCATGAAAAAGGAGAAAAAAATGAAGCAATTCAAAGACAGGATCGCAGTGATTACCGGTGCTGCAAGTGGTATTGGTAAAGGTATTGCAGAACGATGTGTTAAGGAAGAGATGAAAGTGGTTCTGGCTGACATAAACAGGGAAGACCTCCAAAAAACGGAATCAGAATTGCAGGCAAATGGAGGGAATGTACTTAGTGTGAAAACGGATGTCTCCAAACGAAATGACATGATATTTCTGGCTCAAAAGACACTGGATACATTTGGGGAGGTTCATCTGCTTGTGAACAATGCCGGTGTTGGCGCAGGCAGATCCCCATGGGATTCAACATGGAGTGACTGGGAATG
>JASFHE010000561.1:0-4792 GCA_050123415.1 Desulfobacteraceae bacterium
TGACACCCCACGCACATGGCTATTGATTCATCTCTCATTCCCCTGTTTAAACGATAGGTCATGGCAGTTGGGCTGTACTTACTGGCAAGTATACTTTTGTATGAGCCGATAATATTTTCCCTGCTTACATTAAGCTCCGAACGGTATTGACCGGCAAATGATGCCCCGGGCATGTCTTCGCCAAGAGCGCTGCTTCGTATTGCCACCTTAATGTTTTTGCCGTCCTTTTCTTCAAGGACCCTGTACTGATCCCATATCTCTTTTTCAAGGTCCTCCGGTAATGGTGAGTTGAGTATCAGTTTTTGAATCGCAGAACTTATACTGTAGATTTTATCAGGATTATCATCCTGGAGTGTTTGCAAAAGACGGTTTATTTCGGTCTGGATATCATTATATTTTATAAATCTGCGATATGCGGTTGAGGTAATGGCAAATCCATTTGATATCTTATATCCTGTTTTTGAATATATTTCTCCCAGGCCGGCCATTTTGCTTCCAACCTGATCGGCAAATTCTTTATTTAACTTTTCAAGGGGAATAGTCAGAAGCCCTTCTTCGGCTTCGCTGTTATAGGCAAGATGAGGATTGATCTGTTTCTGTATATCAATGAACCTTTGATACAGCTCATTATACTTTCCTGAGGTCAGCTCGTTTATATTTTTGATAATCTGCCAGACACTTGTTGATACACGAGTACATCGTGATCGAACATATGTCATCCCGAAGGGTTTCTCACCCCTCAAAGCATTTTCGATCTCCGACATGATTTCAAGAGCCTTGTTATTGGCGTTGAGAAGCAGCTTAAAATGATGATACCTGTCACGGAAATCATTGCGGAGTCTTTCCGCTCCGGCAGTATCAATCTCTGTTTTTTTTGAAAATTTTTCTTTTATTCTGTTTATGAATTCAAGCATTCGAATTCCGATGATATTGAATTAAATAAAAATCATTGTACATGTTTCCAGTGTAAAATAGAAGGCGGTTTTAATTCCTCCCCCGCCCTGTGCCCGTGCAGGCGTTCCCACGGAGACCGTGGGAATGAGAGTAGAATAACAGATTATGGATACTTCATCTCCTAATGATCTTCCAGTTGAAGGCCCCAACCCTCAAAGAGATACATAATGGCAAATCCGTACCACAGGGTATAAACCACATAAAAAATAAGTGAAAAAATAACCACCCACAGCCTTTCGCCGATCTTCTGGGGTTCAATTTTGTAATAATTGTAGGAAGTTTCAACTGCCTTTTTTCTCAGCAGATCAACTGTTTTTGCCTCTTCAAACTTTTTTTGTCTCTTTAAATCCTTATCCATCTCTCCGCAGGCAGTCCACCAGTTATACAAAACCTGTCTTTCATTGTATCCGTATTTTTCAGCGACTGAGTTGCCTTCGTTTTTATACATACTGTCAGCATCCATAAGGCAGTTACCAAGTATTCTGCCAAGATCTCCTGAAACCTTAAGCTTATTATCTGCAACTTCAACCTTTGCTCCGCTCTTTAAAAAAAGAATGGATATCTGTTCAACCATTGGCGGATTATTAACGCTGACAGACAGGTTGATACTTTTTCCCATCAGTTTATCCGTATCTTCCTTTACTTTTGGTATGTAATAGGCTGATCCCTTTGAAATGGAGTTGTAGAGTGCATCGAGATATTCAAGACCGTTATGACCTTTGAATACGGGTGAAAATATAATAACAAGAACTGCAAAAAAGAGCACAATTGAAATAACGCCCCCGGCAAATGTCTTTTTATTGTATATCATGGCTTTACCTCCTTTCTCTTGAGGGTATCAATATTTTTGAGAAAGGTTCCTATTACCCACAGTGTAAAGCCGCCTATTACAATAAAAAAGGCCCATACACCTATCTTTTCGAGAACGGCTCCGGTCTGTCCGGATATATTAATTACCTCCATATCTCCAAGCTTTGCGGGCAGTGCAAAAATACGGTTAACAAACCCTGCAAGCACGGCCATTGCATAAAAACCGTTTATATAGATGGCCGGTACAACCTTTGTGACCATAGCGCCTATCTGGATACCAAGAAGCGAACCAAGCAGCATGCCCATTGCAAGGGTGTAGAAGATAAAACCATATATGGCATATTGACTTATTGCTGCAAATCCTGCTGTAAACACTATCTGAAAGATATCTGTCCCTACTGTTGTCATGGATGATACACCCATTACATATACAAAAATGGGGAAGGTCAAAAATCCTCCTCCAACACCCATTATACCTGCAGCAAAACCCACCAGGGCTCCGCTGATTACCAGGAATACCCATGATATGCTTCTTCCTCCGGGAGTCAGGTCATGATCAAAAGTTACCATGGGGGGGATCTTTATTGACTGGATTCTTCTTGGGAGTTTTGCAATCCTTACACTTCCTTCTGATCCGGAATGAGCGCCATGCCCCGGTTCTCCGCCATATTTTCTTGTCTTAAGAAAGTCGGTCATTGCATAGGCACCAAGGAAACCCAGCATCAGGGAATATACCGTTGTTATAAAGGCGTCACTTAAAACAGGGTTGAGCTCATATAATACGCGGTTGATCACACCTCCGACAGTAGCCCCTATCATTGCTCCGATTAAAAAAACCGCTGCAAGGGAGACAGATACGTTTCCCAGTTTTTTATGTATTACGCTTCCCATGATGGCTTTGGCAAATATGTGGAACAGGTCTGTTCCGACTGCAAGAATACCTTTGATCCCCGCGCTCATCAGGGCAGGGGCTATTATAAAGCCTCCGCCTGCGCCTATACAACCTGTTATCAGGCCGGCGCCAAGGCCGATCAATATTGAGACTATAAATATCCCGGTCGAATAAAAGGCCGGGCTGTAAGCCTTTTTTCCTCCAATCAGATCAGGCAATGCACCGTTAATCTGATCCGCGAAGGCGATGCCACCCAGTATACATGGAATCGAAAGCAGGAACAGAATAAAAAGCCGCTTTTTGTCTCCAAGTATCTTTTTGGATACATCAAGCTCCCACCTGGCATGAGCTGTTGCCCCCATCATCATGAATCTACCAAGCTGTTTAAAAAAAATCATAATTATCAACTACCTCCTCATAATATTTACTAAGACGGATTATCTTATTATCCTGTAACCATCTTCTCCATCCCACTGATCTTTTCCTCCTGTATACTCTTTTTCTTATGTGCGTCCTGTATCTTGTAAAGCAGTTCATCGAAGTCTACCGGCTTCATCAGATAATCAAATGCTCCTAATTCCATGCCCTCAATAGCCACTTCCGTGCTTGCATGGCCTGTAAGCATAATTACTTCTATAAGCGGGTACTCATTTTTTATTTCTCTTAATACCTGTATCCCGTCCATTCCTCGCATACGAACATCAAGGAGAACAACGTCAACCGGGTTACCGGAAAGCCATTCCAGGGCATCTTCTCCATTTTCAATCCCTGTTATTTCAAGCCCTCTTTTTTTTAATCGTTTTGTAAGGGTTTCGATGTAATCCCTTTCATCATCTACGATAAGTACGTTCGGTTCATTCATGATCTTTACCTCCCTTTGACTCCATGGCGTCATGGATCTTTTCAAGGAGTTCATCCAACTCACAGGGTTTTGTAAGATAGTCAAAGGCGCCATATTCAATCCCTTCTCTTGCAGCCTGTTCAGAGCCATGACCTGTGAGCATTATGACTGCCATCTGAGGATACATTTTTTTAAAAATCTTCAGCACCTCAAGTCCGTCCATGTCTTCCATCTTGAGATCAAGCAGGGCGACATCAAAGTCCTGCTCACGCAATGCCCGTATTCCTTCCGAACCGCTGTATGTCCTGCATACGTCAATGCCCCTTTTCGAAAGCCTGTTCGAAAGCACATGTACAAAACCCTTTTCATCATCAACAAAAAGCAGTTTTATTGTTCCGGAATTATTTTTGTCAGTCTCTTCCATATATTCTCCGGTTTATATCCGGACAGATTATTTAATTCCAATCTACCCATGCCTGGATGCTATATCTCTTATCCTTGCCTCACGAATCTTTTCCTCATGCCTGCGCTTTTTATCCGTGGCTTCAGCAACTTTAGAGACAAGCTGTTCTATGTCACAGGGCTTCATCAGATAATCAAAGGCTCCCCGTTTCATACCCTCTATGGCCGTTTCCACAGTCGCGTGTGCAGTGAGCATGATAACCTCAACAAGGGGAAACTCCTTTTTAATCTCTTTCAGTGTGTCAATACCATCCATGCCGGGCATCTTAACGTCGAGTACAACGACATCGAGTTTTTTATTGTTACTCAGGTTTTTAAGGGCTTCAGGCCCGCTGAAGGCTGATATGACATTCAGATCTCTTTTAACAAGCCGTCTGGTGATAGCCTCTACAAAACCTACTTCGTCATCAACTAATAAGATAAATGGATTAATCATTTTAAATCTCCTTTCATTAAAAACGGAAACCTGCCGGAAACAGCCCTGTAAAATTAATCTGATACCCTTGATACAGGTATTTTTATAAAGAAACGTGTCCCTGCTCCTACAGTACTGTGCACAACTATCTCACCGCCCAGATTCTTCACAATCCCGTAACAGATCGACAGGCCGAGGCCTGTCCCCTTTCCCACAGGTTTTGTGGTAAAAAAGGGATCGAATATTTTTTGCAGGTTTGGTCCTGGTATGCCGGGGCCATTATCCGTGATCTCAATAACTATAAAGTCTTTTTCCAGTTCACTGGATATCTTAAGTATGCCTCCCTGTTTATCCATGGCATCAAGAGCATTGTTAATGATATTGAGAAATACCTGCTGCATTTCTGTCTGTGATACAT
>JASFHE010000562.1:0-4762 GCA_050123415.1 Desulfobacteraceae bacterium
TTCATTTCGCGGATCAAGTTTACCATAACCCAGAAGAACCCTGAAATTGATCCCGAGTTCTTTTGCATACTCCTCAAAGTAGCTCCTGACAAGGGCCGGGTCAAATGCGTCATTTCCGGCCGGTACAGGAGTATGGGTGGTGAACACAGTCGTAGCTATAACCAGTTCCCTTGCCTCGTCAAAGGTAAGTCCTTTTTCTTTCCTGAAAAGATTTATTCTTTCAAGCGCTGAAAATGCAGAATGTCCTTCGTTCATGTGTATTACTGTGGGATCGATCCCCAGTGCCTTTAATGCCCTTACACCGCCGATACCCAGGACTATTTCCTGCCTTATCCTCATTTCCCAGTCACCGCCATAGAGCTGAGCGGTTGTCCGTCTGGCCTCCGATGAATTGCCGGGCAGGTTGGTGTCCAGGAGGTAAAGCGGTACACGGCCGACATCCACACGCCAGATAAGTATGTTTACCCTCTCCCCCTTAAAATCCACTGATACCTGAACCGGTTTTCCATTGCTGTCTCTTATAAGCGTTACAGGCATGTTATTAAAGTCATTCACCGGATAGGTCTCCATCTGCCACCCGTCATTACTCAGATACTGGCTGAAATAACCTTCCTGATAAAGCAGACCGACACCAACAAGCGGAACGTTAAGGTCACTTGCGGACTTAAGATGGTCACCGGCTAATATTCCAAGACCTCCCGAATATATGGGCAGACACCCGGCAAGTCCGAATTCGGCTGAAAAGTATGCAACCTGAAACTGTTTCTCAGGTGAGTAGTCAAGTGCCTGTATCTTGGGGCGGGAAATATATCTGTCAAAGTCCTGTGAAATCCTCTCCAGTTGAGCCATAAAGCCCTGGTCCCCGGTCAGTTCTTCCAGCCTATCCTGACTTACAAGGCCAAGCATGAGGACAGGATTGTACCTGCATTCAGTCCATAATCCCGGATCTATCCTGCGGAAGATATCTCTTATCTCTCCCCGCCAGCTGAAACTGATATTGTAAGCAAGCTTTCGTAATGATTCAAGCGCTTCGGGAATATTGGGAACAACATTGTATTTTTTTTTGGGTTTCATAGCACCTGCCTCACATAAAGGAGTTATTTTTTATTTACAGTTAAAGAAGATCATCTTTGGTAACAACTGTAATGCCTCTTGGCGTTACGGTAAAACGCTCCCTGTCTTTCGCCGGATCAAAGCCGATTTCCATATGATGGGGGATTCTTACTCCCTCACTTATTATGGCCTTTTTTATCTTTGCATACCTGCCTATTACCACATTTTCCATTATCACCGACTCTTCAACGCTCGCCCAGCTCTGGACCAGTACATTGTATGACAGTACACTGTTACGAACTGTTCCGCCGCTAAGGATCGAGCCATGGGCGACAAGTGAGTCAAGAGACATCCCAAGCCTGGGATTTCCGCCGTTATTCTGTGCAAATACCGTTTTAACAGGAGGAAACTGGCGTTGATTGGTACGCAGGGGCCATAACGTGCCATACATGTTAAAATAAGGATCAACACCCGTAAGGTCCATGTTTGCGTTCCAGTAGGCATCGAGGGTACCTACATCCCTCCAGTACCCGGAATCCCTTGCCTTTTCCTCAAAAACCTCGTTCCTGTTTCCTTCTTCGTCAGTTATAAGCATCCTGTCGGCAATATGGTTCTGCTTTTTGTACGGGTATGCCATAACCTTCATTTTACCAAGGATATCAGGAAGAATATCATGTCCGAAATCCGGACGTTCATCCTGTTTCAGAATATCGAGCAGCACTTTCGCATTAAAAATATATATCCCCATGGAAGCCAGTATTCTTGAATTGTCCGAAGGTATAGTTTTTGGGCTTTTCGGCTTTTCCTGAAAACCTGTCACCCTGTAATCACTATTAACCTCAAGAACGCCGTATTCCTTTGAGAGTTCCTTTCTTGCCTCAATTACAGATACGGTCACATCGGCGTTATTTACATCATGGTATTTCCTGAAAAGGGTATAATCCATCTTGCATACATGGTCACCTGAAAGGATAAGTATGTGGTCAGGATTTTCCTGCTCAATAAGATGTATATTCTGACGAATGGAGTCTGCGGTACCCTGGTACCACTTTTCACCTACCATCATCTGCGGAGGAGCTATCTTAAGATAATGCCCTAGGTCATGGCTGAAGATATTCCATCCCTGCTCAAGGTGCTGCATAAGTGTCTGTGATTTGTACTGCGGTAAAACGATAATCTTATATATACCTGAGTTAATACAATTGGAAAGGGTCAGATCAATAAGCTGGTATATCCCGCCAAACGGAATAGCCGGTTTTGACCTGTTTTTTGTTAACGGCATAAGTCGCTCGCCTTTACCGCCTGCCATGATTACTGCAAGAGATTTTTTCATTTTTTAAATGCCCCGGTCCTCTATTTTTCTGGAAACAAAAACAGATTAAGGTGATCGGATATCAGCAAAATAAAAATGATAAGCCTTGCCCTCCCGATCGAAGGCTGTTCGCCAAATAAAGATTACTTCATTTTCTAAGGCTGCTATAGTATTTCAGGTCAATGATCACCCGAACTGGAATGTAAATATTAATAACCCTCTTATCGGTTTATACAAAAATTTCTAAAATGGTAATTATAGATTTCATAGCAACAACACGTCAATTAAAAATGTTTTAAATATTTTAATATAATCCAAAATAATAGATATGTTTATAATAAATGATGCAGGATACAATTTTAACTTGAAAGAACAACAAAATATCCTTATTCTGTAAAGTTTAAAAACAAGTTAGACAGTAACTAGATCAGGAGAATAGAAAAATGTTAAAAATAGGTTTTATCGGCTGGAGAGGCATGGTTGGTTCCGTGCTAATGGAGAGAATGGTTCAGGAAAAAGACTTTCATGATTATGAAGCTGTCTTTTTTACAACATCCAATGTGGGCGGAACAGGTCCGGATGTTGGAATCGATATTCCCGAATTAAAGGATGCCTATGACATTGACCTTCTTTCATCTCTTGATATAGCGGTCACCTGCCAGGGCGGCGACTATACCAAAAAGGTATATCCCGAACTCAGGAAAAAAGGCTGGAACGGATACTGGATAGACGCGGCATCTGCCCTCAGGATGGAAGATGAGAGTATCATAGTTCTTGATCCGGTAAATCGTGAGGTGATTGATCAGGGGCTTTCATCCGGTATTAAATCATATATAGGAGGCAACTGTACTGTAAGTCTCATGCTCATGGGTATAGGAGGACTGTTTGCCAATAACATGGTGGAATGGATTTCCAGTATGACATACCAGGCAGCATCAGGGGCCGGGGCAAATAATATGAAGGAGCTTGTAGCCCAGATTGCAGCCATTGGCGCAATCAATGATCCAGATATGTCTGCGATTGAACTGGACAGGCTTATAGTAAATGAGATGAGGGGAGTCTCTCATCCTACGAAATATTTTGGAGCACCGCTCGCAGGAAGCATTATCCCATGGATAGATGCGGCAATGGAATCTGGCCAGACCAAAGAAGAATGGAAAGGTTATGCCGAAACAAACAAAATACTGGATGCCAGCGAGCCAATTCCTGTTGACGGTTTATGTGTAAGGATAGGTGCAATGCGCTGTCACAGTCAGGCCTTTACCATTAAACTGAAAAATGATGCGCCGCTTGATGAGTTAACGGAGATGATCGCACATTCGAATGACTGGGTAAAGGTCGTTCCCAACGACAAACCGTCAACACTTGCGCTTCTTTCACCTGCAGCGGTCAGCGGAACGCTTACGGTGCCAGTTGGAAGGATCAGAAAGATGATGATGGGACGCGACTATCTGACAGCATTTACTGTAGGTGACCAGCTTCTATGGGGAGCAGCGGAGCCTATAAGAAGGATATTAAATATAGTGATTGAACACCTCAGTTAGGGTTCAAGGATTCCCCGAATACTGCGTCAGGATCTTCGATGAGGATTCAGGGTATTTAGCAGGGCGAGGCGGGAAACCATTTGTTTTGAATCTGTCATTTCGACTAAAGGGAGAAATCTTGTTTTAAAAGCTTTTTATAGATCTGTTCCATAAGTCGAAATGACATTTTTTTATATAAATGATATATTTTTCATATATCAATATTGATAATCCAAATATATTGTGTTATGGATTACGCCTCTTGTCTCAGATAGTATTTTTCAGCATTCAAAATGATGCTGAAAGCCTTTAACCATGGAAGTGGAAAGCTCACTGGTGGGGCTCCCGGACTTCAAATCCGGTGTGACGGGCTAAAACCTCGTCAGGTGGGTTCGATTCCCATGCACTTCCGCCATAATAAAATAATTTTAAAAGACATTTTTCTATGTAATTTGTTTCCAGGCCTTTCGTCTAAACAAAAATGTATTCTGGCTGCCTTTAATTTGGTTGTATTGGAGGTTATTATGAAAATTTTTGCTGAAACACGTTGGAACTGTATCAAATACTCCGGGAAACTCTGTTATCATTTTACGCCTTTTATGCAATGTCGTCAGATTAATATCTATTAATTGAAGAGGAGGTGTCGTATGGGAGAATCAAATAGCAGCAAGATACAGATAATTGTTGCGATAATTGGTCTTGTAGGAGTAATAACAACAGCGTTATTCGCTTATTGGGATAAATTGTTTCCTCCGGATCAGATAGATAATAATAAGGAGTACATTACAAAAGAAGAACCTATCAGACATAGTAATACGACAGCAGAAAGCAATGCGAACAGACCAATTACTCCGAACAGTCAAGGAGCGCAAGC
>JASFHE010000563.1:0-4755 GCA_050123415.1 Desulfobacteraceae bacterium
TAGACGATATCTACTCCGAAGTTATTAAATTCTGTGGAAAGGATACTCTAGTCAATTGGTATATATTTGCAGATTTCCTGGTATGCCCCCTCGAAAAGGATACCCCGGGTACGATGAGGACTATTTGTGTGAAGAGTGTCAAGAATATAAGGGTGGAATGTCCTAAAAAGAATAAACAAGATTGACGCATAACAAAAAAATCTACAAGGACATGCTACTATCTTGCCAAATCTGTCTTTCGAGGTTCGCAAAGTTTTTTTATGTTAAATAATCTTTAAAGGCAGGCACCGCATGCCTGTAATTTTAAGCTTGGCGGTTGCGGCAGCGCCGTTATATCCGCCGCGTTCCCGGATGTTGGTATCGGCCTTCTTGGCGTTGCTCTGGCCTTTGGGCTGACTGTACTCACTATGGCCTTTGCCATAGGTCATATTTCAGGTTGTCACCTTAACCCTGCTGTCTCTTTTGGTCTCTGGGCCGGCGGTCGATTCCCGGTAAAAGATCTGCTGCCCTATATAGTTTCTCAGGTGCTGGGCGGTATTGCTGCAGGCGGAATTTTGTATCTCATTGCCAGCGGTAAAGCGGATTTTGACCTGTCCGCAGGCTTTGCTTCAAACGGTTATGGCGAACATTCACCAGGCGGGTATAGTTTGTTATCAGCACTTATAACCGAAGTGGTAATGACAATGATGTTTATTCTTGTGATTCTTGGTTCCACAGATGATCGTGCGTCAAAGGGTTTTGCACCCATCGCAATAGGTTTGTGTCTTACCCTCATCCATTTGATCAGCATCCCGGTTACAAATACATCGGTGAATCCTGCACGAAGCACAGGTGTTGCGGTGTTTGTGGGAGGTTGGGCGGTTTATCAGCTCTGGCTTTTCTGGGTGGCTCCTATAGTTGGCGGCATTATAGGTGCCGGAATTTATCGTTTTATTGGAGGGGAGAAATAATTGATTAAAAATAATCTTAGACCTTTGGCTGTCACATTTGCTATAAGTGGGATTTGGGATACGATAGCCGGTGTTATGTATCTCTTTTTTATAGGGACAGGCCGATTAATCGATGAACCTCCTGTTCACACCTTTTACAGCGTATTTCTTGCCTCTTTCTTTTTCTGCTTTGCGTACATCCAGTTTTTATCAGCTTTTAATATTAGAAGATATATTTTCAATGTTGGCTGTTTAATTATTGGCAGGATTTTTTATATCGTTCTGCTTTATGTCTATATGATATTTTTTAAAAATTTTCCTTCTACATTCTGGTTCACCGGAATTATCGATGTTGTATTTACTGTATTATATTTTATTTTTGCTTTTCGTGGAGGGTTGGGAATAAAGGAGTTGTTTTTACCATTTAATGAAA
Organism: Desulfobacteraceae bacterium; assembly: GCA_050123415.1. Taxonomy (GTDB): domain Bacteria; phylum Desulfobacterota; class DSM-4660; order Desulfatiglandales; family HGW-15; genus JAAZBV01. Next base: position 1,363 of record JASFHE010000563.1, read on the forward strand.
GAATTTAAGGTAAAATAATGTGAAAGAGACGTGATAGAGGCACATTGGGTGGGTTGCAGGTAATCCGCACACCAGGGCATACACCGGGCAGCATTTGCCTGTATCATGCAGAGCGGCAGATCCTTTTCTGCGGGGATGCACTCTTTAATGCCAATCCGATAACCGGCAGACCAGGACTTCGATTTCCGATCCGCATTGTTACCCTTGACAATACACTGGCACACGATTCGGTAAGCAGGTTGTCAACATTGGCAGTTGAGGCGCTGTGCTGCGGTCATGGTGACCCGATCCTGGAACGGGCAGGGGAGAAAAAAGCACTGCTCATGATGGGAAAAAATAATAAGGTTTACAATTGGGTATTGGTATGGATATTCATTTCAAAGACATTACTGATTTTACAGACATTGACAGGGCTGCTGTTATCCTCAACAAAACCTTTCTTGAAATAGACAAGAATGCATGACCTAATTTAGAAAGTGCAAAAAAGGAAGTACTGGATTGTATTGCTCCTCCTAATATATGTATCGGTGCATTTTTGGATGGACAACTTTGTGGATGGATCGGATTAAGGCCCATGTATGAAAAGACATGGGAGTTGCATCCCATGGCTATTATAAAGGAAGAACGGAAAAAAGGTATTGGTCGAAATGACATATAACGGCAGTGTATCGTTGACACGTCAGTAGACTATCAGGCTGTTATTATCATGTAAATTTTTCATTAAAGATATTCAGGCGTTTTTTCGATGTTATATTAGGTACATAATATTATTTATCGATCTTTAATATGGTAATTCAAGATGAAGTACCGGATCCATATCAAATCAAATAGCAGAAAAAAGGCAATTTTAGAGGGCGCTGAAAAACTCGGCGTTGATCCTTCTCTTGTTATGGTGTCTGAAGAAGAGGGAGAGAACTTCATCATTTCTCATATCAACTCCCCCGGAGAATTCGAGATAGAGGCCAGGGATGATAAAATGGCAGCTATCTTGAGAACCATCACACCTTCATCAGGAACAGGCGCTCATGTTACAGTCGAAGACATTGAAAAGACCCTTTCCGAAATGGGAATTATTTTTGGAATAGACAGAGATATCATTCACACAGCAGTAAAAGAAGTAAATGAGACAGTAAAAACAAAGAAGAATGTTATTATTGCTAAAGGTTCTCCTCCGGTAAAAGGTGAAAAGGCAAGGGTCGAGTTAAAAACAGGAAGAGATGCTGAAAACAAGGATACTAAGGCATCAGGCATTGTAAAGCCGGGGCAGGTTGTTGCAGAAAAAATACCTGCTACATCAGGAAAACCGGGAAAAGATATTTTCGGTGAGAATGTGCCTCCGGTCCCCGGTGATGATGTTGATTACCTGCCCGGCGAAAATGTTACGATAAAAGATAATCACTATATATCCGTGGCATATGGCGCTGCCAGGGGGACGTGGCAGGGCATATCCGTTACCGATTATGTCAGGGTAAGTAAGGACAGGATGTTTGTTGAAATGAATCTCTTCCCTGTCCTATCTGATAACAACAGCCTTTCATTTGATGACATAGAAAATATTCTTAAAAGCAAAGGAATAAAATGCGGCATTAAAACCGAGTCAATACAGGCTACACTTGAAAAAAAAGAACCGGTAGAAAATCTAAGGGTGGCTGAGGCTATCCCGGCAAAGGACGGTGTTGACGCAAGGATCAAATTTGAATTTAAAGTAAACGGCCTTGATCCTGAGGAAGCAGATAAAAAAAGGCTTGAAAGCACACCGGATACTCTTTCCACGACCCGTGATATTGTCCTGGGAGGAGAAATTCTTGCAAGAAAAATACCGGTCGTAAAACAGGAGGACGGAAGGTCTGTAACAGGTGATGTGCTTAAGGGTGCCAGGCCTAATGACAGGAAGATAAAGGCCGGTGATAATGTCGATATAAGAGATGATGGAATGGTATTTGTCGTCAGCGAGGATATCATAGCCGGATACCCTGATTATACAAGAGATACCATTTCCGTTGAGACGCCCCTCTCAATATCGGAAGACAACTTGTCCGCGAGCTTAACCCTCTATCCCCCATGTTCAAAGAAACGGGTCCTGACACCTGATCATGTAAAACAAATGATAGCGCGGGCCGGTATTAAATATGGAGTGAAACAGGATGAAATAGGAAAGCTTTTATCACCGGTTGAAAAAAAGACCAGCGTGGTTGTTGTAGAGGGTAAAGTCCCTGTTGATGGAAAAGATGCTGTAATCGATCTGAAATTCGATAAGGACAGACACGCGGGAACGGTCGTTAAAGGAACAGACCGCATGGATTTCAAGGAACAGTCATTTATACATAATGTAAAAAAAGGCGATGTTCTTGCAGAAAAAATTCCTCTGACAATGGGAATTGCCGGAAAGGATATTTTCGGAGAAACAATTCCCGCGTCTCCCGGCAGGGATATTAAGCTGGTTCCGGGAGCGAATGTACTATTGTCTGACGACGGTCTTATATCGGATATGGATGGTATGGTAGTTGTCTCCGATGGAAGCAAGATATCTGTCCTAAAGAGCCATGAGTTTCCAGGCGACATAGATATGCATACGGGCAACCTTACTATGGACGGATCGCTTGTAATTAGAGGATGGATCTGTGCAGGGTTTGTTGTACGCGCGAGCGGAGAAATACATGTGGGCAAGGGGATCGAACAGGCTGCGGTAGACGCAGGCGCCGGGCTGCATATACGTGGCGGGATACTTGGAGCCGATAAGGCAGATATTCTTTCCGGGGGAAAACTGACAGCCTTTTTTATTGAAAACGCAAAGGTCCATGCAAAGGGTGACATAATTATCCGGGATGATATAAGGAACAGCAATGTCTCAACAAGCAGCAGTATTGATGCGACCGGCGGAAAAGGGCGCGTTATTAGCGGTACATTAACGGCCTTTCGGGGAATAACTGTCAATGAAACAGGCTCCGCCGCAGGGGTGAGGACAAATATTGTTATTGGTGTTGATCATGAAACAATGAGGCGGATGACAAAAATAGCTGGAAACCTTGAAGACTTTAAACGCCAGAAGGCCAAGATAGATATGTATCTTGTAAGGTTTTCAAACAAAAAGAAGCTGTCCGGGCTTCCGAAGAGCATTCGTTTTCGGCTGGAAAAACTAATAAGCCAGAGACGTAATATTGTACAGATGGAAACCAAGCTTAACAAGTACAGAAAAAAACTCCTGAAAAAAAAGATGGCTGGAGATTTTCATCCCCCATCTCTTACAGTTAATAAGATAGTCTATGCCGGTACAATGATAAGGATCAGGGAATCTGTTCTTGATGTCAAAGAGGACATTTCCGGAAAAGTGAAATTTTACCTGGATGAAAATAACCAGGTGATCTATAGATAAAAATAATCTCTCAAAGGAGT
>JASFHE010000564.1:0-4754 GCA_050123415.1 Desulfobacteraceae bacterium
TCCACCAGCATGAGCAGAAGCAGGATCACTTGCAACATCAAGGCATATATGATCATTGGGATCACCCTCGTATTCAATACATTTATAGGCTGTAGACCACTCATTATAGTTTTTATAATCGTAGAAGTAAGCACTTCCATTAATTTGCAGGCGGTTGTTTAAAAAACGGCTCTTAAGGCCGGTTTCCCAGGCTCCCAGTATTTCCGGCGGAACTCCATTTCCATTATAGTCCACATTTCCGGTTTTTGTGCCCTTTGAATACTGGAGATAACTCATAATATTATCATTGGCTACCCAGCTTAAATTGACCATATAATCACTATAATTATAATTGAAATCGTAAACATTCAAACCATCATGAGGATCGTCAGTACCTCGAATACCAGCGTATTGTTTTTTATCCCAAGAGTAGCGAGTTCCGACTTTAAGGTTCCAATCTTTAAAAACTGAATAAGTCGCCCGAGCAAATACTGCTTTTGTATCGGTTGTCATTTCTACCCATGACGGCATCGGCCCACTGTCATACTCGATGAGCCTATCGTCCTGTGCCAGACCGCCTACCATCCATTCATAACGGTCACCTTGGGCTATTGTTTTTTGAGACGTCATATGTGCCTCAAGGGAATCAAAGTGGGCGTTCGTAATTGAGTCTACCCATACAGTTGGATCCGACAGTTCAATCCAGACTGAATTTTGATAGGTAGGATCTCCGTCGTCAGGAGCATAAACATATTCTAACGTGTTAGTGTTCAAACTCCTCCAGGTGAGATATGGATCGCCCCATATCCAACTTTTATCTTCATTAAGAGAACGATGTCCATAGATTATTGTCGTATGAGCAAAAGAAAGATCGCGATTATATTGAAGCATCATACCCCAGGAATCATTATCATTCCAGGCTTGGTCCACCACAGAATTACCCGAAAACCAGCGGCTTTTCCATGGTAGTTTTATCTCCTTGGTAGGCCCCAAAGTTTGTACAATCGTAGTACCGTTGAAGGTGTTTGGCACTATGGTAAGATCGCCATAGGTACCAAAAACACTTCCGGAACCCCCTTGTCCATGGTCATCAAAACCCTCAAAATCAATGGTGGCTACTATTTGATCTTTATCAGTCGGCTCCCAGTTCATACCCACACGACCTCCCCAGGAATGTGCATTGCTATACCCAGAGTCATTGTAGCCGTCATGGTCAAAAAAACGACCGGCAAAACGTATAGATAATTTTTCGACGATAGGAATATTTATTGCAGCCTCGTAACGCTGCAGATCATAATTACCCAATTCAGCAGTTGCATAGCCGCTAAATTCATTTAAAATCGGTTTTTGAGTAATAATGTTCATTGTCCCCGCAGTAGACCCGCGGCCATAAAGCGTTCCCTGGGGACCCTTGAGAACTTCCAGCCGTTGGAGATCGAAAAACATGTTATTAAATCCATTTACCCTGGTCAACTGAACACCATCAAGATGCATCGCAACTGTTGTTTCGTGGATCGGGTTCCAGAAATTTGTTGTAACATTACGGATAGTAACTGCCACAAAACTACCTGCATTTTCACCAGTTTGAACATCCGGTAATATTTTGTCTAGATCTTCAACAGTATGTATTCCCAGGCGCTGCATATCATTCGGCCTGACAACATTTATGTCCATTGGGATTTTTTGTACCTCAGCTTCCCTTTTTTCAGCCGTTACAATAATTTCTTCCAGAGTGAATTCATCATCGGTATCGTCATCCTGAGCAAGAACCGAATTGGATACTCCCAAACATAGCAATAGACAAAAAATGAGTAAATTTTTAAATCTTCTTTGATTTTTTTGATCCATAAAAACCCTCCAATCTTTAATTAAATCCGTTAAATCCCTCAATAGTAAATAATAAAAAAAGGTTAAGCATTGCGAAAACAAAGCTGACACAAAAAAATAAGTCCCAAAGGATACGGGATTTCTTTATTAGACAATATTACTAAGATCAAAAAATACATACTCCTGGATCGACAATTGGCTGATACCTTTAAGAGAATAATCCATCCTATATATCCAAATAAATATTTGTTTTTTAAAAATAATTGGTTGTACACTTTTATATTGAAACTCAACATATTTGCTGATATGCTTGTTCGCTAGGTAATCATTTATAGCAAAAGTTTTAATCTGTCAACAACAAAATCCATTTTATTATGGGAGGATCTACCGTGAAAAAGGAATTTACCAGACGGGAAGTTTTGGGAGCAGGGCTTGGTGCGGCAGCACTGGTAACAACAGGTACGGCCATCTCCACCGCTTCTGCCGCACAGGCAGTATCAGGCGAGGGGAGTTCGGACACAAAATTGAATACATTCAATAAATACGGAGAAGACCTGGAAACAGGACTGGTCCTCAGGACATCTCCAGTTGCAGTAAAAATGCTTGAAAAGGAAGCGGATATTCCAAAAGGCGCCTTTCGACCTAAAAGAGACGGCGGTTATCACCTTGCACAGTGCCAGGCCTTCAGCATGTCGCGGATGGAAGGGAAAACCATAGCCATGTTAAAGGAAGATCACTGGTGTCCAACGGCCCTTGAGGTCTATGGTATTGTAGAGAAACTATCCGACGGATTTTCCATGGAATACTCTATGAGTTTTGAGACCGGTAAATATATAGGAGTATTGACAGCGCCACTTAAGAGTGCTGCCTTTATGCCGGATGTTGTCCTTATTTATATGAATCCTGCGCAGCTCAGGGGAACACTGTTACCATTGACATTTGGCGGCGGCGCATCCCAGGTAAAGACCGAATTATTTTTGCCTTCATGCGGACATGCTGTTGTAGATCCTATAAAAACAGGTAATTACACTGTAGTACTTCCTGATCCGGGTGAATATCAACGGGCCCTGGCCAGGGAGGATGAAATGATACTTGCAGTTCCTCAGGCAAAGATGGATGTACTCATGGCAAACATGAAACCGGGTGGAAAAATGACCTCCTTCAGGGATCAGCATATGTCATTAAAACCTGATTTTGAACAACCCCCATTTTACAAGACAAAATTCAAATCCTGGGGTTTGGATTCGGAATAGACTACCCTTATCCACTTAATTTGCCTGCAAGGATAACTGAGCAATCCCGGCAATTGTTCGTGAGGTTTTCGAAAAATCACCAACGCCTTGATTGGCTGATCGATATACAAACAAGGATCGCAGCATTCGCAGAGGTAGCGTCCGGCTCCTCAGCTGTTAAGTGAAATGTTTTACACCATGCAGTAATGACAGAGAGTTAGAGAAAATGGCACTTTCTAAAGAGGTAAGTATAGGCTGATTCATCTTAATAGAGGCTGTTATAACTATAAGTCCTGGTTTTTGATAGTTCCACTGTCATTACATGGTGAAAAACAAGTTTTTTTAATGATAACTGGCGTCAAAATGACTTCAAAATGAATCGGCTGGACTTTTCTTTTTTCTTTGATGGAGGATTTGGGAGGGGTTTTATATTTGACAGCATGAAATAAGTGAGTTAACACTACTGTTCGTATTTAAAACTGTTCTTAATCCAAATATATTACTCGGGGAGAGTGAGATTTTAAAACCCCCAATACCAGGAGTTAGGGATATGAACACACCAATGCATCGATTCAAATATACGAAACTCACTAAAGGGCAGATCACAAAAAAGTTCGCCTGTGCTGACCCGGGTCCGGAATGTGTATCAAAATTCTCTGATGTCTTGGAAGGAAAATCATTCAGAATAATAACCGATGATGGTACTGTCCTGAATTACAGTTTTAAAGATCAAAATGCATTATCATTTTCCGAAAACAATGGGGCATCTATTAAAGCTCATTATGGATCGCTAGAATTGAAGCAGATGGTTTTATTTTCCCATATGGTTCCAAACACCTTAAAAGGATACAATCTAATTATTGACCTGGATACAAATCTTGTAACGCTTGTTGAGGTCTGGTTTTGCCTTGAATTATGAATATTGAATTTTTAATTTATTAAAAACGTAAGGAGAATAAAAATGAAAAAAAATGTCCGCAATCACACCATGAAACTAAAATCCACACTGCTGGTTATCCTGGCTTTTCTGGGGCTCACAGCTGCCTGCACCCAGACGCCGCAAACGACACCGCCTGAACTGACAGCGCTTGTGGAGCGAGCCGCAATCGAGGACTTTTTTAATGATTACTATGCCCAGTTCGGGCCTGAGAGCAAACATGATTTTGTGTCGTACTTTGCCGATGACGGCAGGCTCGAGGTAAACGGCCTGATCGCCAGCGGCCTGGAAGAGATCAAGGCAATGTATACTATGACCGGTTCAGGAGGGCAGGAAAACGTACCCGATACTGAAGAAAGTGCCGTGCCCCAGGGGCTCTCCAGGATGATGTTCACAAATCTTAAGATTGATTTACAGGGTGACAAAGCTGTTGCAACACTGCTATGGCACAGCATCAAATCAGACCGGCTCACATCACCGCCTATAGTTACAGAGTACGGGCATGAACGTACGGAACTGGTAAAAAAAGAAGGCCGCTGGCTCATCAGTAAGCGTGTTATCCTTAGTGAGGGCGGAATGCCCGAAGGACTGATGGATTCCTATCCGAAAAATTAACCTGCCAGGTTACCTTATCCTTGTAGAGACAGGTTTTAAATCCAATGTTGTTGACTTAAGGAAATCGCAACAACCATTTTCACCGGATCACCACCTACGTCATTCCACGGCTTGACCGTGGAATCCAGTTGCTTTTTACGCTTATTTGATAAATGTTAAAAAGC
>JASFHE010000565.1:0-4744 GCA_050123415.1 Desulfobacteraceae bacterium
AAAGTGGTAAACTATTTTCCGGAATGGGTGGCAGGTTTAAACCAGAATCACTGGCAGGTTATTTCCGGAATGGGTGGCAGCTTTAAGCCAGAATCTGCAGAATCCTCCTTGGACAATTTTGGATAAAGAAATTATTGATGAAATGATTTTCAGGACAGTAAATAAAAGGAATCGACTTATACTGGATCTCATGGCAAGGGGAGGAATGAGAATAGGAGAAGTCTTTAATATTACACGAATGATATCAATGACAGAAAACTGGCTATACAAAATCCTAAAAGCAGGAAAGAAATGGAAGTTGTTTTCATCCCTCAGAAAGTAGCTTATCGATTAAAAGAGTATGCACAAAAGAAAGAGATTCAACCATATAACAGGATTTTTCCAATATCCTATCAAGCTGCAGGGATGGTTGTTAAGAAAACAGGTGATTTAGTTGGTGCCCATCCAGAAAGAGGCAATTTCTGGATGGAGTTTTCAGCGTTCAGTTATCAGCCGTCAGCTAAGTCTTTATTTTAAAAGCCTTTTGCTGAAAGCTGAACGCTGAATGCTGACAGCTACCGAATAAAAACTTTAATTTTTGGATGGGCACTGCTATAAATTTAAACCCCCATGACCTCAGAAGGTATGCAGCTACCTATGCGAGCCGATGCGGAACACCCATTGAAATTGTCAGTAAAGTCATTTTACGACATACAAATCTTTCTACGACACAGAGATATCTTGGGAAGGTTACAGATGTAGAGGCGATAAAATGGATTGACAGTCTGCATGGATAATTGAAACGTAGCGGAGTAAAGTCAATATATGCTGAAGATATCCAAGATATTCAGTGAAATGTTAAGGATATACTACAGATGGACTTTAGGAGAACTACTATAAAAAAGGCAAGGTCAATATGACCCTGCCTGCATATAAATCAAATAAGATATTTTTACTTTTTGAATTTCTTTCTAAGGCCTGCGAGTCCTACTATGCCTGAACCGAGAAGCCATACAGCACCAGGGATCGGGACTGGATTGATTGTGACTTCGCCGGGGAGAACCGCCAACGCAGCGAGGTTGTAGAACTCAAGGTTGTAGAACTGGTTCCCACTTTTAAAATTGAAGAACCAGACGTAACTGCCGTAGGCGGGGGTAGAATAAGAATACTCCGTACCCGAAAAGTAGAAGCTGGCAGTCAAGTGATCAAAATCACCTGTGTTTAGGTCGTTTGACAGGGGGTTCCCACTGGTATCATAAAGTCCCGGATTTCCCAATTCTTTATAAAAAAGATGTCCCATCTCGCTACTCGTGATATTATAACCTCCCGTTGTTGTGCCGTCATATCCGGATTGGTAGTCTCCATCAACTGTTTCTGGTAATCGCCAATCTGTAATCCAGTTTATACCTGTGTCATCATAGCCCTCATTAAGGGTTATTGTCAGTTCAGAGCCAAGTCCGGATGCCCAAGACTTCTGGTTTTCCCAGGTGGTGCTGGGATTTATGTAGTCCAGCCAGGTTATTGGACCAAATGGGCCGTCTTCCATATAGATCAGCTTATAATCCTGTTCCTGATATTTCGCGGTCCCTATAACCTGTAATGCCGCATATACGTTTGTTGATAAAAAACTCAATGCTAATGCCAATATTATACTAATCTTAACTCTTTTCACAACATGCTCCTTTGGTTTATAAATGTTAATGTTTACGCCTTTAAAATCAGTCGCGTTTTCTCCTTTCCACCGTAATATAAAAAAGCCTGATTACCTTCCCATCTTTTTGCTTAGTTATGTAGCTGAATAATCAAATGGGAAAAACCTTTCCCCGTTCTCTGATTCATCCGTTATACTAAACTTTAACAGCGGCTTATTTAACTAGTGTCCATCCAAAAACAATAGTTTTTGTTCAGGAGCTGTCAGCACTCAGCGTTCAGCTTTCAGCAAAAGGCTTTTAAAATAAAGATTTAGCTGATGGCTGATAGCTGACCGCTGAAAGCTCCATCCAGAAATTGCCTCTTTCTGGATGGGCATTAACTAGGGCCATGATTCCAGTAGCCGAAATCAGGAATACAGTTGCGGGGCAGCAGCGGATTTTCACCGCTTTCTTTTCGCCTGCCATTACTGATTTTGGATATAATTTAATTGGTCATTAATTTTATTGCTTGTTGATTTTTGCTTTTTTATTAGATTTGTTTGCTTTTCGGGTTTTTGAGGTTTGTTGAGTTGCTTGGGTTATTGGGTGAACTGAGCGCATGGTATATGATTTATGATTAAAGGTTTCAAGCAAACAAATCAAATAACACAAAAAGTAAGACGGTTAAAGACAAAAACTTCAACCGCCTTGATATTATTAGGTTCCAGAAGTTATTGAATTATTAAACAGTGTCCACTCTACTGTGGTTATAAGTTTAGAATTGTCTCATCACCACTTTATACTCTTTCCGAATCAATAGCGGGATGCAGAAGATATTGAGACGATATGGGAAAACAGCCTTGGAGCATTGGAGATCATTTACATGGTATCTTTATTGTAAATATAGTCCCTTTGTTTACTATGGACTCAACCATTATTTCACCTCCAATACTACTAATAATATCATGACATACACTTAATCCTAATCCTGTCCCCTGTCCAACAGGTTTTGTAGTAAAAAAGGGATTAAAAATGTCATCTAAGTTTGTTTCTGGTATCCCACATCCGGTATCGGCAATGCTCGTATAAATATAATCGCCAGCAGAAAACAATTTAATAGTTATCTTTCCTTTATCAGGCATTGCCTGAGTAGCATTAATGAGGATATTTATAAAAACTTGGCCAATCTTCTGAGAATCGCCTTTTATCCTCGGGACGTCATTGAATTGTGTTTCAATTTCTATGTTATGGATGATTTCATTTTTTATGATTTTAAGGGCACCTTCCAATACCTGCTTCAGATCAATTTCTTCAATAATATCCTTTTTTTCACTCGAAAATGCATTTAAATCCAAAACGATTTTTTTAATTCTCTCTACACCCAGCTGAGAATCCTCGATTAGTGACTTTAAATCCTTTGAAATAAACTCCATATCCTCGTTTTGCTCCACTTTCCGGATATTATTAATTGTATCTTTAGCAACCCTTAGGTTTTTATGCATTAAAGAATCTATCAAGGAATCTGTCATGGTGATGATATCCATCATCGTTTTAACATATCTCTCAAAAGAGAAAAGATTAGAGCTAATAAATCCAATAGGGTTATTAATCTCATGGGCAATTCCTGCTGCAAGTTGTCCGACGGCTACAAGCTTTCCGGACTGGAGAAGCTTGAGCTGGGATTGTTTGATTGCTATTTCCATTTCCCTGCGTTGGATCGTTCCTGATAAAACATCCGAAATTGTCTGCAAAAAATCATGCTCTTTAGAGTCAAACTGATGCCCCTCTTCCACATACAAGGTTATGACGCCAATGAGTTTTTCCCCTATCAGCATGGGAACACAGTAATGCCCGTGGGGAGGCATTCCCGGATAACCTATATCATGACGCGCATCGACGCAGTCGGCATAGACCATTTTTTTATTTTGCGCGGCTTTTCCACACAAACATTTCCCAAATGGGGTACGCGCACATTCTTTAAGCAAATAGTCTGGTAGACCTCGTTGCGCTTTCAGAATGAGAACTTCCGGTTCATCTTCAAGTAAAAAAATAGCGCCTTTGGATTTAAATGAAAATAATGGTGCAGAGACGATCTTGTCAATCGACAGTTCAAGCATTTTGCTTAAAGAGGGCTCGACCAATGAAATTTGCAGTAGTTCGTTAGTTATTTCCTGTGCCTGAACCACACGGTGCAAATAATCATTTTGCAACTTTATTTCTTCGTAATTTTTCATATTTATTTCCTCTTAAGGTAACGATTTATTTAGTAGGCCGGTATTCCTAACACACCTATTAAACCTACTCCCAAAAGAAGTATCGTTGCAGGTTCGGGTACAGGGTTTAAAGAAGGCTCTTTTCCAAAATACATAGCAGGCGAAACAGTTTCGTCCCCATAGTGACCAGTAAAAATCACTTCTGTGTGTAAAGACAAATCAACAGTATTATATGAAGAATAACGAATGATATTATAACTGCTGCTATTATAGTTTTCAGCCAAAGTCGAATAATTTCCATTCGAGAAAATTTCATAAAAAACATCATTTGAATTATATAATTTTTCAGTGCTTGAATAAGAATATATATTCCCTATAAAAGAATTTGCCGGAAGTTTATTTAAAGGGGAATATATAATCCATAAATATTCATATTAGGGTTTTCTTTTTTATGTCTCCTAGTTCCTTCTTCATCCTGAGTGAAAAACAAGTATCCATCCTGATCTGAACGATAGACAATTTTTGTTAAGGTGTCTTCTACATATTCTGTTCCATCAACTGTAATAGAAACATTTGTTGCTCCAGAGTATGCCCATGAATTATTTTGAGCTAAAGGGAAATATTGATTGTATGCTTTTGCTCATTTCGATTTCTCCACGTAATTTTGAATTAATGAAATAAAAAAAGTATAACAAGTTATTCTAAGGATCTTACTTTTTTACAAATTGGATATTATATAGAAAGATTGATATAAGATTGATGGTTAAATTATAGATTATTTGCATAGTCATTAGTTAGTGTCCATCCAGGAACTCTAATTAATTGAAATAAAAAGGAAAAAGCGCATTTTAAGGTGGACAAATTCACCGTAATATTGTTATAAAAGAAGTGTAAGCAATTGATATAACAAGAAAAGCGAAG
>JASFHE010000566.1:0-4739 GCA_050123415.1 Desulfobacteraceae bacterium
GGGCACTTTGATATAAAGGAATACTTTGGTCCCAGGAAAAGGAAAGGAGTCTAAGATGAATACTGTCAAATCCAATACAGATAATATCCGGGAAAGGACTGATACAGGACGCCGATCCTTCATGTGGAAGGTTGGAGCAGGCATGTCTGCTGTCCTGGCGGCAACTGTACCGGCTATTGCAAAGCCTGTGATCAGCAGCGACAAAAAATTGAAGAACAGTGTAGACAGCCTGTCCAGGCAGTTAGCAGCCCTTGAAAATGAAAAATCAATTCGAAAACTCCATAAAGCATATGAAGATATGCTTGATAATGGGAAGTACAGTGACATTCTTAAGATGTTTACCGCTGACGCGGAGGTGATGTTTAACGGTGGTGTTTTTAAGGGAAAACGTGGACTGAAACGTCTTTTCTGCGAGCACTTCAGCGCAGGTCAGACTGGTAAAAGAATAGATCAGGCGCCAGGTTTTCAGCTCAAACCTGAGCAGCAGAAGGATATGGTAGAGATCGGCCCCGGCCAAAAATCGGCAAAGGCAGTATTTACCTATTCCATTCAGGTTGGAGCACTTTTAGACTCGGATTCTCTTATAGTAAAAATGTCGCGCCTGCATGGTGGAGGCATTATGAAATGGTGGGAAGGCGGAATATGTAAAGTGTCCTATGTCAGGGATATTAATAATAACAGCTGGAAAATGAATAAACTTGAATATCGGGTTTTGTCAGCAGCTGATTATAAACCGGGGAAATCAACAGCTAAACCGATTTCCATACAACCGTTTTCAAAAATGTATCCTGTCGATCCTTCTGGACCGGACAGGCTGGTCTCCTAATTTATAATAACAAATGAAATATTCCAAAGGGGGAGTCAATGTTAAATGAACCGATGCATAGATTCAAATACACAAATCTTACTAAGGAACAGATTGGTAAAAAACTGGCTGTAACTGCTGCCGGGCCGAAGTGTGTGTCCGGGCTTTCCGATGTTCTGGATGGGAAATCCCTGAAAATTATCACTAAGGAAGGTCCTGTTCTTGAATATACCTTTAAAGGTAAAAACAAACTGACACTCGTTGAAGATGGCGGGAAAAAAGTTAAATGTGGTTATGGCGCATTAACCCTCAATCAGATGATTTTATTTTCCCACATGATCCCTGAAAAACAGAGAGGTTTTAATGTTTATGTGGATCTTGATACCGATCTTGTAACTGTTATCGAAGTATGGCTGTCCAGCGGTATGAAAGGAAAAACAATGGGCGGCAATGAGTATAAAATAGAAGACAGGGAAGTACAGAGACAGATTTATTTCGGATATATTGATAAGGGCCAGGAAGCCCCGGAGAAACTCCATCACCATACAAACAGGTTAGAGGGTAAGGGACTATACTGGAAGCAGGATAACGGCGTTGAACTCCTGGAATACTATACCTCGACCGTATCAACTAACTTTGTTGAATTAACCAGACAGGTGGATGATCTCGGTTATTGCGCTCCGGCCGGTTACGTACTTGTTAATGACAACATGTACATACATGACATGACCGAGTGTGAATTTGCAGGTATTTTTACATCCTATGTCGCGGATCTCTATCCGGAAACCCAGGCCGGTGTAAGGCTTGGTTTCAATGAAGACGATGAACTGGAATACTATATGTTCAGGGGATGTGGTAAAGTTGTGGGACAGATTGCCTACCTCGAACCATTTGACGAACATGGCAAATCAGGAAGCCTGGGCGGCCCTCCGGCAAAACCGGGACAGGAAGCACCCCCGCCTCCGAAAGGTCAAAGGTACGCATACCGTCCGGTCAGGGATTTTAAGTATATGTCTGACGAAGAAGTGCATCAGGCAGCAATAAAGAGCACAACTGCTTTTGGAGGCAGAATCGATGCTCCCCAGATGATGGGCAGCAACAACCTGCCCTTTTCCGATATCCTTGCAGGAAAGAAATTCACGCTCCGCTATGACAAGGGCGGTCCGGTAAGACATTATGAAATTATATCGAAAGATAAACTCAAGTATAGAGAAGATGGCGAAAGCAAATGGCATGAGGAAGACTACCGTTGCTATGAAGCAGACGATAACCTGGCCTGGTTCGCCCATATTCTTACTGACAGTAAACCGCGTGCCAGTGCGATGGTAGCACTTGACCTCACAAACGGTCTTACTACATGCATACATTCCCATATGGGAACAAAGTATTTCGGAAATGAGACATCCTATTATGCCATTTTTGGCGTGGCTGAAATGGAGGGAATTGTAGCTCCGCAGTATGTTCGTCATAAACTTACAGATGAGCTTGTCGGGCATGCATTTTCATGGTCCTACTCCGACCAGATGACATCCATGCATTTTTATTCTTCTCCCCATTCAATGACCTGGACAATATTTACCGGCGACCAGACAATGGGCGCTCAGTGGGCTTCTCCCTGTCTTTTTGTGAAACTTCGTGAAGGCGTGTACATATTCTGTCAGAATGAAGAAGCATGCAACGGCGCAGAGATGTGTGAACTCCTCAATACAAAGGCTTCCCACGATTGCGGGTTTAATTTTGCCGGGAATGAGAGGGGAGTTAATCTTGGTCTGACAGGGGCAATAGGCAGGCATATCGGATCTATGGATGTAAAGAAATACTTTGGTCCTAAGAAAAGGAAAGGAGTATAATATGTCTGACATCAAGTCAAATGCTGACAATCACCAGAAACAGGCAGATGCAGGCCGCCGTTCGTTTATGTGGAAGATCGGAGCAGGGATGTCTGCTGTCCTGGCTGCGACTGTACCGGCCATTGCAAAGCCTGTAATCAGTGACGACAAAAAATTGAAAACCAGTGTGGACAGCCTGTCAAAACAGTTGACAAACCTCGAAAATGAAAAATCGGTAAGACAGCTTCATAAGATATTTGAGGATTCGATTGATAAAGGCATGTATGGTGAAGTCCTTGATATGTTCACTGATAATGCGGAAGTGATATTCAATGGCGGTGTCTTTAAAGGTAATCGTGGAATAGAGCGTCTCTTCTGTGATCATTTCAGGGCCGGTATGACAGGTAAGAAAATTGATCCGGCACCGGGTTTTGAGCTTAATTCCGACCAATTGCAGGATATAGTAGAGGTCTCTCCTGATCAGAAATCTGCAAATGCCAGGTTCACCTATTCTATCCAGGTTGGAAAACCTATTGATTCAGACTCACTGATTGTTAAAATGGCTCGTCTGCAGGGAGAGGGGATTCAGAAATGGTGGGAGGGTGGAGTATATGAACTTTCCTATGTAAAGGATATCAGGAAAGGAGCCTGGAAGATAAAGAGACTTGAATACAGGACATTTTCCAGGGCCGACTATAAACCGGGTAGATCAACTGCTAAAGAGATTTCCGTTCCGCAGTTTACAAAGGTGTATCCAAAGGATCCTGCGGGACCGGATAGACTGGTTTAATCTTTTATGAATAAAAAAAGCCTGCACCCCCGAAAGGGGCAGGCTTTTTCTTTTTATGGCTAAAGTCTAACCCAGTTTATCCTTTGATTTAAGAACATCAGCAACCTTACTCAAGCCAAGTTTTTCAAGGGTTTTGCGTTTGGGATAGCCTGTATCTTTATCCCATCCTTCAACATTATAGAAATGGGTCTTCCACTGGTCGACTCCCTCTTTGGTGAAATAAAGTTCCTTACAGTTCTTCCATTCCCATTTCTTTCCATCGTATATGGGTTTTTCGGCATCGAATCCGCAATAGGATGCCCCCGGCTTATAATAGTATCCCGTGAAGTTCTCTATCTTTTTATGCCTGCCCTGAAGCGCGAAAATAGCCCTTTTCAGGTTCCATGCACGGCGTCCTATTTCGAGGCCATCCTGGAAGGTCTGGTTCTTGCCTGTTATTGCATTGAGATACTTTTGCTCCGCTTCTGAAGTATGTCCATATCCTTTGGGGTGGCTTGCGCTGAAAAGTTTGGCATAACCCCAGTCACAAAAACCGACTGATTCTTTATAGTAGGTCCAGTAATGCATACGCCAGGCAACAAATTCGGCTTTATGTTTTGAGAAGATACCGGTTTTATATGCCTGTTTGCCTTCCCAGCTGAAATCAAACCAGTAGTGGTCGTTAAAGGTCGTTCTTTCGGCCAGGACCTTTACGTAATCTTCACAGGTCCACTTTTTACCGCCTCCTCCAAATCCCCCGGAGGGATTGCCCATACCCATGTCATGGCTGTTTATGTCCCTGGAATCCATCAGATTGCCGTAAGCCCAATCGACTCCCGGCATGGACCAGTGGTCCATATATCCCCACATTGTCTGTCTGCATATGGTGCTGAAATCATCCGTTCTTCCCAGTGTCTCGCAAAAACGTGCGGTTCCTTCAGCCAGGAGATCACCGATGCCATACCTGTTTGCAAGGGCGATCCCGTAGATTTCCATGAATTCCATAGAGGGGAACTTGGCCATATTGAGCGGAGAAATATCATATTTGGTGCCCGGGCCTATTATGCCCATATCATACATCTTCTTCATATACCATCCCAGGGCAGAGTATGCCGGAACCTCGGGCTGGATCGGAAAATCAGGATTATGCGATGTAGAAAAGGCCATGGGCCCCTGAAAACATGTTTCCATACCGTTTATACCGAGCTGCTGGACTATATCGGTCCCCTTCCGGTTCATCAGGCTTATTTCCGGTCCCCTGGGGTCCAGCCCGCCTGCATCCTCTTTGGTAAGGCTGAACCATGTTGATTCTGCGCAGTCATCGGAATCCTGGCTG
>JASFHE010000567.1:0-4734 GCA_050123415.1 Desulfobacteraceae bacterium
GATTCCAGAATGTTACGATCAATATACCCCATGCAGCATATCTTGCTGCCAGAGACGGACAGAAAGACATTGATGGCCTGATAGAAAAGGTTTATGAATCCATGGATATGGCCGTAGATGCCCATCTGCTTAAAAAAACCTTTGTAGAACAAAAGATGATGAAGCAGGGTGGCCCCCTCTGGCAGATAGGAAAGGAGAGCTGTGACGGTAAAAGATATGTGGACCTGGATTCAAGCACCTATATTGTCGGGATAATCGGAGTAAATGACGCTGTTAAATTTTTAACCGGCAATGAAATGCATGAGTCAAGGGAATCGGTTGATCTCGCATTAAAGATTGTAGCATCAATGAACATAAGGCTGAGGGAGTATTCCGAAAAATACGGATTGAAATTTACGCTTGAAGAATCACCTGCCGAAAGTGCTGCAAGGCGTCTTGCAAAGACTGATATGATCTATTTTAATAAATATGCATCAGATACTGTTAAAGGGAATATTGAGGACGATTCCATATATTATACAAATTCCGTACACCTTTCGGCAGACTGCGATGCAAGCCTTGTGGAAAGGATAAGAATACAGGGACTTTTTCACGGGCTCATAGAGTCGGGAGCCATTACCCATGCCTTTGTGGGAGAAGAAAGACCGTCTCCCGGGGCAATCTTCAAGCTGGTCAGGAATACATTTTTCCGTACACAGTCAGCCCAGCTTACAATAAGCCCTGAGTTTACATACTGTAATGATTGTCACAATGAGATGAGAGGGTTAATTGAAAAGTGTGACAGATGCGGAAGCGGCAGTGTTGACGGTATCTCGCGTATAGTAGGGTATTACAGTGTAATTCATGACTGGAACAAGTCCAAAAAGGGAGAACTAAGCTCCAGGAAGAACGGCAACTATGCACTGGCAGGTGGAGGAAATATCAGTAAGCCTGATAATGATATAATGCCTTTGTATAAAAGAAGGCCTGTCTCAGCGGATCAGGATAGGGATGAAGTATTATCACATGCGGATGAAACAGGTTCATGTAAAGACGGTGTATGCACACTTTATTGATAACGGAGTACTGGAAATGAAAAAATATCTTATTGTAATATACGGAAAAAATGGGTGTGAAAAGTGTGTTCGGTTAAAAAATGAAGTGAGTCTGATTCTTGAAGAAGATAACAGTTTTGATGATTTTGACATGGATTACCAGAATCTCTCAACCATTGAAGGAATGCAGTCATACGCCCTTGCTGAAACAGTTAACGGCCAGAGGATTCCGGCCCTCCAGATCATGAAGTACAGTGAAGATAAAAAGTCCTATATCAAGATACCCTATCCCGGCAATGGTAAAGATAGTGATGCAAAACCCTTCATGTATTATTTACAGCTAGAAACCGATTATTCATCTGATAATGTTTCCATTGGCCCGGACAAAATAAAGGAGCTCATGTCTATAGCTCAAGCAAGCTCCTCTATCTCATGAAGTCTGCTGTTTTTACATACCAGAAAACCGAATCAACTATTGACTTTGAAGGGCGTATAGCCCTTCTTTTTTTTACGCAGGGGTGCAATTTCAGGTGTGGTTTTTGCCATAATCCGGAACTTATTCCTGTAAAAGACAAACACATGTCATTCGAAGAACTGGGGGTTGCCCTCGACAGGGCAGGGCAAAACTGGGTGGACGGCATATGTATAACAGGCGGTGAACCTACAATGCAGGAAACGCTACCGGAGACATTGGAGTTTATTAAACAGAAAGGGATGGACGTAAAACTGGATACACAGGGAAGCTTCCCCGGTATGCTCGATAAAGTAATAGAATACTGTGATTACATTGCCATGGACTATAAGATGCCTGCTGATAAGTACCATGAAATAACCGGGGTTGAGGCTCATAGAGAAAGTATTTCAAGAAGCCTGGATATTTTAAAAAACAACAGTGTTGAATATGAAATAAGAACAACCATAGTCCCGGGAATACACACTGAAGAAGATATTAAAAAAATATGTAAAGAGCTGAAGGGTGTCAGAAGATTTGTATTGCAAAGATTCATTCCACGGGATAACCTGCCTGATAAAAACTTAAGAATTTTTGAAAAAACTCCCCAGAATGTAATGGAACATTTTTCAGAAGTCAGCAGGGAGTATTTTTCAGAGGTTTTTGTTAGATGAATTAGGAGAATTACTGGATGAGTTTTGATATTTTACCGAAATTACAGATAAAAGGAATAGGCCTGAGAGATATAGCATGGCCGACATTTGATCTTTCAAAGATACAGTGGTCCAGGATGCCCAAGCTTAAGATTGGTGATTCTGTTGCAAAACTTCCCATTGTTCAGGGAGGAATGGGGGTTGGAATATCTCTTGCCGGACTGGCTTCAGCAGTTGCTAATGAAGGCGGTATAGGCATAATTGCCGCAAATTCAATAGGAATGCTTGATCCTGATTATTATGCCAGCCATAAAGATGCAAATGCTATTGCCTTAAGAAAAGAAATCAGAAAAGCAAAAGAAATGAGTTCGGGAATCATTGGCGTCAATATTATGGTTGCTGTAAACGATTTTCATGTGCTTCTCAGGATTGCAATCGAAGAAAAGGTCGATATTGTTTTCCTGGGAGCAGGCCTTCCCATTAAGGATATACCTGTTGAGGATCTCAGATCAGCAGGGGTAAAAGTGGTTCCTATTGTCAGTTCTGCCAGGGCGGTTCAGGTTATCTTCAAGTCCTGGTTAAAAAAATATAATGATATTCCTGATGCTGTTGTTATTGAAGGCCCAAAAGCCGGAGGGCATCTTGGGTTTAAGGAGGATCAGATTGATGATCCTGATTTTGCACTTGAGAATATTTTACCCGAACTTGTTGCAGTGGTAAAAGATTATGAGGCCAAATTAAATAAATCTATTCCTGTAATTGCTGCCGGCGGTGTTTTTACAGGCACTGATATCCATAACCTTTTTAAGCTTGGAGCCAGCGGTGTCCAGATGGGCACAAGATTTGTTGCAACGCATGAATGTGATGCCGATATCAAGTTTAAGGAGACATATGTTTCATGCAGGGAAGAAGATATAGAGATTATTAAGAGTCCTGTCGGTATGCCGGGACGGGCAATCGGGAGTCAATTTTTAAAGGATTTGTCATCTGGAAAAAAGATCGAGCTTAAGTGTGCCTGGAAATGCCTAAAGATTTGTGACATCAAGACCGCCCGCTATTGCATATCTCTGGCGCTTGATAATGCCAGAAGAGGGATTCTGGATAAAGGCTATGCCTTTGCAGGAAGCAATGCTTTCAGGGTCAACAATATTGTTTCTGTAAAAGAATTGCTGCAGGAACTGCAAAAGCAGTACCTGTGCGCTAAAGAGAAGGGTGCAAGCAGATTAAGAAATGAATATGAAAAGGCGATTGAAAAACTTAGCCTGTTGAAGAATGAGTATTTAATCGCCCTGAAAAACGGGTTTTATTCTCTCAAAGAAGAATATACGAGAAATATTGAGAAGGGGCTCGTAACATTCCATGAAGAGGTTGAAGCGTGTATGAGTAAAATCAGTTTACTCAAGGCCGATTACTTAAAGGCAATGGATAATGCCATTTTGTTAAAAGAGGAGCTGACAGACCTGTTTGAGCAATATTCAATATTCATCAGGCCACATACCGAGGAAATATGAAATAAGGTGTTCTTAAAAAAAACAACAGGGGCAGACCATTGACATTGATAAGCTCATCTCCGCCTGTCAATAATGAACGGTCTGACCCCTCTGCTTTCTCTGTGTTTATTGCCGCTGAAAGACGATCTGTCCGGTGCTTCTTTGGTGTCCCTCCCAGTTCCCAAAGTGCCCTCTGCAATCCCTCACTCAAAGATTCAAAACTTTCTGAAAAACAAATGGTTCCTGTCTCCCAATTTGAGTAGGTAAGAACAAAATGATAAATAAGATGATTAAACGGTTGGCCCTGGATGGTCACACCAAGATAGTCCATATGAGTAAAATCTGATTGGCATAACTCTCCAGGATAGTGTTCCTGTGGAAAGAATACTTCCTTTGGCGGTCCTTTCAGTGCTCTCCAAATCTTTACTCGGCGCTGTAATGTCCTTAGTTGACCATCTGCAAATTCACCGGGATAACGGCGCTGAAGATCTTCAAATAATGTTTTTGCTTCTAATCCAGGGTTGATCTCCAGCTTTTCTTCAACTTCCTCCCATACATCACTAAATGGATCTTCTCTGGTCCGCCGTGTGTGTTCTACCTGAACCTCACTTGGTAATTTGCCTGAATTCCGATACTTCCGAGCTGTCTTCTCATCCATATCTGCTTTTGCTGCTGCAACAATTAGACTCTTTCCTTTTCCTAACATTTCCATAAGTACCCTCGCTTGTTTGTCTGTTACCACCCGAACCTCCTTTCTACATTAGTTCGAGTAGCTTACATTTTCTTATAAGGTACCGGGAATTTTAATTGTCGTTCGACCGGAATTCTAATTGTCGCTCATCACCTAAACCCATATTTCAGCAATATATTACAAATAAATAGCAATTATTCTCTAGATTAAATAGGTTTACTTGCATAATATCACATTAGAAATTTGTTCATTATTTATGCCTTGATAAAAACTTTTTAAAAAAAACAGTTGATTAAATAAAAAACACCCAATTATTTTCAGTGATATCCGGTTAGGTTTTTGCACCTAATCGGTGATGTTCTTGTTCTTTGAAAAAATATGAGTCGGCAGAGGAATCAGAGGCCCTCAGCTCATT
>JASFHE010000568.1:0-4719 GCA_050123415.1 Desulfobacteraceae bacterium
AAAAAAACTCTACAATCTGTTAAATCTCGCTCAATACATGCATAGTTAGGGCATCACCCTTAAAGTTAACTATCATATTGATATTAATAACAATATCCGCTAGCCTTAACGTTATCTTGTAAAGTCACGCTAGCGGATATTTACCTGCCGGCTCCTGTTTTTTCTCACAACCGGCAGATATGGATATTATAGCTGCCATAAGGAATGTAATGAAAACCGATAATTTCATCTTCATTTTTCTTGCCCTCCAATTTATTTAATATCCTATTTCCCCAGAACTTTAAGGCCGGGGTCCATAGACCGGCAGCGGCTGTCCGGTCTCCAGTGCTCCAAGGTCGGGCGCTTTACCTTTAAATTCATCGTTAATATTGGGCAGGATGCATCCGGCATCAACACCATCCGAATCCGGCAGCAGGCGGAAATCCAGCTCCTCTGCTTTATATAATTTAATGAGATTATTGGGGTCCGCTTTTTTCACATTCATGAATATATCATAGTCAATAACTTTACTATGTCTGTCCTGACCCGTAGCCCGGCTATATTTCTTAAGGCTTTTAAAATGCCGTTGTACGCCCGGTCCGTTATAGTCCCGGAGAATATCCGGGGCCGGGGAATTCCAGGCAAAGGAATCCGGCGCCTCCGGGTCCACGCGAAAACCATTATAGTCGGATGATGTATAATTAGTGAAAGTGTTCACTGAAAAGACTGTCTCCTCCGGCTGCCATCCCAGGATGAGGTTGTTCCGGAAATGATAGTTTGATGCAATGCCGGCATCAACTTTGGCTGCGAAGGTGTTGTGATAATAAATTATACCCGAGGGATGGGCCGCATGTTTGGTTGTGTTCGGAACATGATACACGATATTCCTTATAAAATATGCCGGACCTCCATACAGGGTTTGTGAACTTAATGCGTTCATGGGGGAATTTATACAATAATTTCGCAAGACGCGAACATTATACATATTCCCGTCTACTTCAATGAAGTCATCGTGCATATTCGTAATGAAGTTATTGTATATGTCATTTGAAACAAACATCCTGTCCTGCTTAAGTACTTCTTCAACCGGATAGTCGGCAGGATGTCCGTAAGGCGGATAGCCATCAGGAACACCGTAGGATGCATGGTCTATTCCATCATGAAAATTGGCAATATAATTATGGCATATCACGTGACCCGAACCTGCCAGCTTTACTGCATATTCCGATAGACATTTACCGACAGGATATGGGCTTTTCCACGCCGGGTCACCCCATCGTTCCAGATTATCGGGATTGTGCCTGCCTATGAAAACATTATCGGCGATGTAGAAATCTTTTGAACCTGACCAATCCGTATGAATGCCCTTACCGATATTTTCAAACCGGCATCTTTTAACGGTTAATCCGCTTGAACCGACTATTCTTTTTTGCCCTGCCCAAAAAGCGACATCAGTATTACGGATGGTAAGACCCTCAAAGTAGTTATAGTCTGCTGCCATCACATTAAACAGATTGAAGTTGCCGTTGCCATCAAAAATGACTTCACCGTCCCCGGCAGCTTTCATTACAATTGGTTTCTCGGGCGTTCCTTTTTGAGTCAGAAAATATATTCCGGAAAAATTCGCACCCTGGCCTTGCGGTTCTGCGAATATATCACTTCCATACTTAGTCCAATCCTCTTTATAGACACCTGCATGAATAAGGATTGTATCGCCTGGCTGAACGCGGGGCGGAGCAAAGTCGCCCCAGTCCGCAACGCACCAGCCTATATAATAGGCTGCCATCAGGTTAACAAAGGCGGGTTCCTGTCGCGGGCCTTTATAATTTCTCGGATACACATGGTAGACCTTTCCACCGGAGAAAGGTTTTGGTTCGCTGCGTGTGCGCACAGTTACCACCTTTTCGGAATTACCACGAACACCATCCGGATCAGATATCCGGAATCTGCATTCATATTCCGTATCAGGCTGTAGATCGAGTATACTCCCGGCGAATAAATTAGGAGTTACATAATCGATTCTGTTATTTGTTGCTCCATATACCGGTGTCGCCCAGAAATCATCGGTTACTTTAGTGGGAGCAAATGTATCTATGCTTTGCTCATTTTGGACGCGAAGAAGAGGCAGGGCCTGTTTCCATACATCTTCCCCCTTTTTGCGGTATGAGACTTGAACTGCGGCATTATGGTTGGCATCGCCCTTAACATACCATTCGAAACCCAGATTAATAAGAGTTGGGGATTCAATGACAAAGCGGCCGGGTTCAACCTGTTTCTCATTTTCTTCAGAAACAGCAGCATAATTCTGCAGGACCGGAAAAAATAACAGACTAAGAAAAATAAGGAATTTTTTCATTTTCATACTGGTCTCCTTCAGGCTTTTATATTTTATCTTTAAGAACCTCATTTCCGGCTATTAAGAAGGCGGGTTCAGTACTTTGATCTGTTGGGTATCAGTGCCTGTGGCTCCTTCGCTGTCGGTGAGGGTCATTGTGATCATATAGTTTCCGGGCTTTGTGTAGATGTGGGTGGATGGCGTCCCCTCTCCCATGGTTATCTCGCCGTCCCCCCAATCCCATTTGAGAGACGCCCAATAAGGGATTCCCGGGTAACGGTAGCAGGTCTTGTCATCATAGAAGACCATGTCATCATTTGCTGCCCAGACTTTATCACCTGCCCGGACGGTATCCGACAAAACGGCGATTCTTACCTTCGGGGGTGTGTTTGGACGGGTCTTATCGAGGTTATCGTAACGCAGGAATCCCCCCGGTAGACGATCAACCGTTTCAAGTATCTCAATATGGGCATTATAAGCACGTTTTAACTGATCCAGGGTAATCTTCTCGGGCGTGTCAAGTGAAGAGTGATAGTATCTTGTAATGCTTGCAGAATTTACCCAGGGGCTGTTTGTCGGCGCTATACCCCAGTTCGGACCACTTCCCATTGCCCTGAAGGCATCAATAGTATTGATAAATCCATACTTGTCCAGGTAGAATGAAGCGATTCTCGCGAACGTATAGTTATTGGATATTGTGTAGATCTCCGATGTCTCCTTTGTCGGTTGAAGCTCTCCGTCTACTTCAATATAACGGGTACCACCCGGGGCATGATCAACGCCCCAGACGATGGCTTTATTCAAACGGGTCTTATATTTTTCCTGGAACTGGTAGTGACCTGAATTACCGTCATATGCATCATGCCCAATGCAAAAGGCAAACATCATATCCCGGTTTCTGTCTGCCCTGGGCTTTGATGCGAAGTATGAGGCCCACTTGATCAGCAGTGCAACGGATGCATTATTATCAATAGCCCCGGTAAATACACAATCATAGTGTGTCGGCACCAGTAACAACTCTTCGCTGCTGCCGTTTCCCGGTAATTCCGCCACCACATTATAGCAGTCAACCACCTTATGGGGTACATCGAGAGTATATTTGATCTTATAAGGCTTTTCGGAACGAGCCAGGTTTTTTAAATAATTGCCTTCGCTTTTGCCGACGCTGAAACCGGGAATAGAAAAGAGGTTTTTAGGATCACCCGGCTGCCATTTAATTTTGGGTCCATCCACCTGGATCTCTGCCAGAATCACGGCAATAGCGCCTTTGTCTCTTGCTGTCCGAACCGCTCCGTCACTGGCGGTCGATGTATGCCGAAAGTGTACGTGGTCTATGAGGGCAATTTTGCCCTTGACATCAGTAAGCTCAAAATCTGATTTTGATCCATTTCCAACATAAGCGAGTTTCTCTGTTATTCCATCAGGTGATGTTCCCACTGTCCATCCCAGAGGAAAGCCAGAAACAGGCCGGGGCTTTTCACCCTCAACACTGGCAGTCATCATAAATGATTTGGGGAATGCATCATTCACCTTGACAGTATCCAACCGGGCACTGGTCAGACCGGCAGCCCTCAATTTATCAAGGATATAGTTGGCGGCCTTGTCTGCCTTTGGACCGGGATGTATGCCGGAATGAATGCCATACCCTGCAATATCACAAAGTTCCAGCAACATCTGCTGCACATCATGTTCAGGATTTCCTTCAACAACTCCTGCCGATGCCCTGGCTGTAGATCCCGATATGTCACCAAAGACCGATGCAGTCGCAGGATAAAGGCCCAGGCCCGCTACACCTGCTCCAAAGGTTTGAATAAATTTACGCCTGTTCGTTTCCATATCTTTTAACCTCTTTTAATGAGCTTGTCAGCAGATATGCTTTTTCTCCTGTTAAATATTTACTCTTTATTTGATTTCTTTACGGACAAAGATGTTATTGCCTTTCAAGCAGCTTTATTACTTTAATAGGTTTACCATCTCTACTGCCTATTAAGGACTGCTTCATTGTCTTACCGTCCTTACTGACAATTTTATGATACCTGGCAATTTGTTTGCCATCTTTCATGATGTTCACACACCAGTGACCCGAATCAATGTGTGTTTGAACATAGATTATCCCTTCATCGAGAGTCCTGGAAAGGACCTTTGCATATCCTCCCTCTTTTGGCCATGTCCATAGAGCTGTATAAATGGAGCCATCAGGATTTACAGTTCTTATGGATAATTCTATCAAGCCCCCCTCGATTTCACGGTAGGTGTTTATATCTTCTTTTATTCCCTGCTGTTCAGCGGGAAAGCTTGATTTTTCAAGATTGGTCTTCCATATTCCTATGAGCGGATCAGCCGCCCAGAGGTTTCCGGATAAAGATAAAATAACAAGAATAAAAAATATTTTACGCATAGTTCCC
>JASFHE010000569.1:0-4716 GCA_050123415.1 Desulfobacteraceae bacterium
ATTACCTCCGACAATCATGGAAATCTAATCATGGTTAAATAAGAAACCGGTAGTGCCAAGATAAATTTATACTACAATAACACTCTGATATCATTAGAATGTTTAAAACAAACTGTTCAAAATCAGTTTGTGGAAACTACAGTGCCAAAAATCATCACGGATAACAAGTCCGGTTTTGAGGGTGGCGGAACTTTAACTGATTTTACAACTGTCAGGATATCGGATGGTATTCGGCTTGAGGGAGTTGAGGAGGAATTCACGGATAAAAATTTATATTATGATTTGATTAACAAGGCAAAAGCCAGAAACGGAACACTGAATAAAAAAGAATATAACCTTTATAATTCTATCCTCAATAAATATGGCATAACAAGCCGTTATGAGCTGATATCACTCATAAACAATTCCGGTATGAGTACCGGACCTAAAGGAGAATTAAAGTAACTCCTTTTATATAATTACTTTTATCTTTTCTCCCCAGTTTTATCTTTCCTGAAATTGTCTCTATTCCTACGGATTACCTTCTACTACCAAAGTGTTATTCCCAAAGGATATGGTTTTTGGGGAAAAATCCTCCCGACGGGCAATTGACCGGCGGACATTAGATATCTATCGTACGCCGCAAGTTAAAGCACTACCTGATACCATTAACAATATAAGGAGAGTTAATAAAAATGAAACAACAATACGTATCTGTAAATTATAAAATATGCCTGTGGATTATTTTTTTCCTGTTATCCGGCATACTGTTCAGCTCTTGGCCAGTCGAAGCGCAACAGGCTCCGGAACGGAACTGGTACTTGTGGATGGGCGGAGGATGCCTTACCGAGCCAGTCTACCCGGGCTCTGATGCCCTGTATGTCATACCCTTTCCGTTTATACAGGCCGAATATCACCTTGAATCTTTTGATGTGTTTGCCAGTGTGATTGATGGTTTCGGAGTTCAGTACAAAAATACCGAATTTGCCGGCTTAAGTCTTTCATTATCAATCGATCCGTTAGGTAACAAGCGTGACCCTGAACTAAAAGATGTCAAACATTTCATGCTTACGGACGTTGACGATCTCAAGGACTTCCTGAAGGATACGCCAACCATTGACAATAAGGTCGATGTCTCCGGGACACTGCAAATAGATCTTTTACCCTTTGCCAGTCTTTCCTCTACCGTGTCGTATTTTCCGACAAAAGCTGACAATGCAACGTACCCGGATAAAAAGTATGATGGAATTACCGCAAGCTTTGACCTGCAATCCGATTACCAGCTTGCGCCGAATATGTTTCTGCAGGGAGGCGTGGGAATCACCTGGATGAATGATGACTATGCAGAAGCCTTTCACAGCGTGTTGTATTCAACCTCTGCGCTTGAACAATTCGCCGCTGAAAACGGAATCAGTGATGTGCATGGATGCCTTACATTTATACACTTTTTCACCGAACATTATGGTTTAATAGTATATGGCTCCGGGACACTTCTGCTTGGTAATTCTGCTCATAGCCCGTTAACGAAAAACACTTTCCAGCCGGAAATGAGGCTTATGGTTTTTTATGATTTCTAATTAAAAAGGTAAAAAATGTTAATCCACCATACAAAAATTGTATGGTGGAGCTATAAACAAAATCCTTTCCCCAAAAGCCTGTTAGCTATTAATGCAATAATATCAGCCAGATAGATTAATATCTTATTCATGGTCTGAATTTTGCTCTTCTTCCTTTTTAAAATATTTGAATAGAAAGTCGAAATGACTCTGTTTCGAAAGGAGAGTAAAAATGATGAGATACAAGAAATTTGCAGGTTTTGCTTTAGTTATATGTCTTTTTCTTTTTGGAGGAAACGCATGGGCAGACTATGTAACCCTTGAAGGAAAACCCGTAACGCAGGGACATATGTTGATTGCCTCGAACAGTATGGAAGAATTAGAATCCGCTGCCAAACAATCTGTAAATACAGACAGGTTTATTCTGAAAAAAACAAATGTCGAAGTTGAAATAACAGGAGCTATCGCACGTGTCAGGGTGCAGCAGCTTTTTAATAATCCATATAGTGAAGGCTGGAGGCTGTTTATGTGTTTCCAATGCCCGAAAATTCGGCAGTAGACAGGTATTCGTTTAAGATTGGTGAAAAGGTAATCAAGGGAGTTGTAAAGAAAAACGAAGAGGCAAGAAGAGAATATGAGAAAGCACGAAATGACGGTAGAAAAGCAGGGCTGCTGGAACAGGAAAGGCCGGATATTTTCACCCAGTCACTGGTTAATATTCCACCGGGCGCCTCTATAACTGCCAATATTGAATACGTCCATACTCTCAAAATAGATGGCGCGAACTATCTTTTCAGTTTTCCAATGGTCGTGGCTCCACGCTATATCCCCGGTCAACAGGTAAACAGAAATAACCTGGGCCGCGGCTGGGCAAATGACACGGACCAGGTGCCTGATGCGTCCAGGATTACCCCCGTTACTGTACCGCCGGGCATGCGGACCGGCCATGATGTTGATATAACAGTCAGGATCGATGCGGGTATGCCCGTTACAAATATAACCGGAGTAACTCATGAGCTTGACATTGTAAACCCGTCCGAGACCACCGCAGTGGTTAACCTGAAAAATGGGCCCGTCATACCCAACAAGGACTTTATACTTGAGTACAAGGTCGGCGGGGACAAGACAATGCTCGCCTTCATGACCCACAGATCCGATTCGGATGACGGTTATTTCAGTATGGTAATCCAGCCGAAGCATAATGTTGAAAGAAAAGAAGTCTCACCGAGAGAGGTTATTCTTCTCCTTGATACAAGCGGTTCCATGCAGGGGATGCCTCTGGACCAGTTAAAAGTCTTTTCAGAACAGGTACTGGCCACTCTTAATCATCAGGATTATTTCAATATATGTGCCTTCAGCAGTAGTATAAAAAAACTTGCACCGGAATCGATTGAAGCAAGTGATTCAAATATCATCACGGGACGAAATTATATAAGCAATTTAAGGTCTAACGGTGGAACGGAAATGCTTCCGGCTGTTAAGGAAGTATTAAGGCCAGACTCAAGAGAGTTGAATCTGCATAGATATGTGATCATGATTACAGATGCCCTGGTGGGTAATGACAGGGTAATATTAAAATACCTGAATAAACCGGAATATTCACATCTTAGAATCTATCCTGTTGCAATGGGCCCTGCGCCAAATAATTTTCTTATTGAAAGGGCAGCAGAAATAGGTCGCGGTTTTTCAATGAGAGTAACAAACCAGGACAATGCCGCGGAAATGGCAAAAAGATTTACCTCAAAGATTTCATACCCAATTATGACAGACCTTAAAATAGACTGGGGAGGGCTGAAGGTAAAGGATATTCTGCCTTCACCTCTCCCTGACCTGTATGCCGACAGACCATTGGTCATTATCGGGAGATACGAAAAACCCGGTTCTTCAGATGTGAATCTGTCCGGCAACATTGTTGGCACTAAAATTAATACAAAATTTACAATCAATTTACCTGAGAACCAAAAAGAGCATAACAGCCTGCCGGTGTTATGGGCACGGGCCAGAATAAGACACCTCACCAACAGGGAACTTGGGAATATTTCCGGCGCGACACGTGATGAAATAACCGATATCGGCCTCAAATACCAGATTGTTACGGACTATACTTCATTTATTGCTGTTGAGCGTGATATACCGAAAAAGATATCAAAGAACCTGATCACAAAGGATGTGTTGGTTGCCATACCGGAAGGAATGGAGCACCTGTTTGATGGAAAGGGTAACTTATCAAATCAGTATATCAACACACAAAATCATGGAGTAGGTAATCAAATTAAAACAGAAAAAACCTCGCCGCCTTCTACTGCTGTTGTTGCTTCCAACAGGCCATCATCAGGGTCCGGTTATCGACCTCATAGGGGTTCGGGTGGCGGCGGATCAGTGGGTATCCTATCCATTATTCTCGCTCCTGCATTGATGATAATTCGATTAAAGATGTGCAGGCGGAATAAGAGAAAAGTTAATTTTTAACTCTTATAAAAACCTGAACCGCCTCTTGTTCACCGGACCTAAAGGCGGCTGCAGGTTTGATCCTGAAAGGTTGACTAATGAAAGAATCAATGCATACACAAATGTCCGAATATCCATGGATAACCATATTGTCAGGGATTATTCTTGCTATATTCAACGCCGGTTTCATAACAGGGTCGGGTGGCAGTGAATGTTTCCATTCATTTTGTTCTTTAATGGAATTCGACAGGTTTTTAATATTAAGGGGTGAAATATGGCGACTGCTTACAGGCCATCTTGTCCATTGGAGTCCGGCACATTTTTACTTAGACAGTATAGTATTTATTCTTCAGGGAATAACCTTTGAGAAAAAGATAGGTCGTAGCTACTGGTTAATGCTTCTCCTTTCAGCTTTATTTATTGGCGCTTCTCTTTTGATTTTCAGACATAATCTTTCCTATTACCGCGGAATTTCAGGCCTGATAAATACTCAGCTTGTGGTTGGAACAGGTTTTTTTATCATGGATAAAACTCTGGAGAAAAGGATAAGAGGACTTTATGTCATATGTTTTTCCATCCACATGATTAAAATTATCTATGAAACAATTAAAAGAGTTCCATTCTTTCCCACTCACCTTATAGGTGACATGGGGCTTTTTACACCGGGTGCCCATTTAAGCGGGATTTTTCTGGGCTTTATTTTTCTTATTATCTATTTAATGTCGATTTCAGG
>JASFHE010000570.1:0-4701 GCA_050123415.1 Desulfobacteraceae bacterium
GTGTCAGAATATCGTGGGTAAAACACCAAAGGATGTTTTTACTGCAAGGATGGATGATATTATCAAAGAAGGGCTTGCTATTGATAAAAGGCTGGAAGAATTGGCCAAGGAAATCAAAGAAGCTGAAAAGGCAGTTAAAGAGCTTGATACAGCAAAGGTCAAGTCAGAAGCTATTGAAAAGCAGATTACAGCCCTTATTAAAAAGCGGGAAGATAATAATAAAAGAAAGTCTGAAATAGAAAAAATTGTAAAGCAGCAGCAGGAAGCGGAAAAGAAAGCAAGCGCAGGAAAGGCTGATCTTGAAAAATACATCAAACTTGATGCTGAAATAACAGCGACTGAAAAGCTTAAAACAGAAAACCAGGCCGCTAGGGATGCCTTTTTTACCAATGAAAAAGAAGCAAAGGATCTTATAACCAGGCAGGAATCCCTGAAGAAAATGGTAAAACTAATGGAGGAGTTAAAACAGTCTCTTACTGCAAATCAGAAGGCATACCAAAAAATAGAAAAGGAATACAATCCCAAACAGCACGCTGAAGCTCGTGTGATCAAGGAAAAGCTGCTTGAAGATACTGCAACAATAAAACAGAAGATAGAATCTCTTAATAAAGATAAACTTCGCCTTGAAGAAGATATCAAAAAGATGAAGCAGATAAAAAAGGATATTAACGAAAGACTCGCTCAAAAGAAAAAATATGAAGAAAAGGAAGAGCTGGTCAAATTCCTTAGAAACAAGATTTTTAATAATGTTTCGGCCCAGTTATCTGAAAGATTCAGAGAAGAGATAAGCCTGAGAGCAGATGTTATTTATCGAAATATCTCAGAAGCTGACGAAGAGCTTTTCTGGGGAGACAAGTACCAGATTGTACTTAGAGACATGCAGGATGGTGAGGTAAGGGAGCGCACGGATGATCAGCTTTCAGGAGGGCAGATAATGAGCGCTGTTGTTGCTCTGCGTCTGGCCTTATTACAGACAATCGGCGCTAGGGTAGCTTTCTTTGATGAGCCTACCTCAAACCTGGATGCAACCCGCAGGGCAAACCTGGCCCATGCATTCAGGGCAATTGATATTGGCCGTGAAGAAGTGACCGAGCATTGGTATGATCAGCTTTTCCTGATAAGTCATGATGTAAATTTCACTGAAATAACAGATCAGATAATTTCTATTGAATAGGCACACTATAAATGATAATTTCTACTTTTATCCCGTATCAGCTGAATCCTCCTGCTGCCCTGCTAAACCCAATAATCTGATCACCGGAACAGGCATCATTTTAAAGATAAATAACACTTTAAACCCGGGAGTATTATTCTTTGAAAGGAGAGGAAAATGAAACATTATCGGAAAACTGTTTTTCTTTTAAGCATTGCTGTTTTCCTTTCTCTGTCAGTCCATATGCTCAACTCGAATGCTTCCGAAAACGATTTGAAAAGCATAGAGAAAACTCCGGTAGTAATAGACTTAGACGATGTAGTTGAAACCAGCGTGTCAGACGGTAAATCCGTTGCATCTTCTCCTCTTAATGTGGCTGTCGCAGCAATGATCTCACCTGAATATACCTATAAATATTATCTGGACCTGCTTAAGTTGATAGGTGAAAATATGGGCAGGGAAATTACCTTCGTTCAAAAAAAAACCTACTCGGAAGTTAATAAAATGCTCAAGCAGAAGGAGCTCGATCTTGCCTTTGTATGTTCCGGTCCGTATGTATCCGGTAAAAAAGAATTTGGCATGGAAATTATCGCCATCCCTGTATGTAACGGGAAAAAGGTCTACTACTCATATTTTATTGCCTCAAAAAGGAGCGGTATCAAAACATTTGATGATTTAAAGGGAAAGACATTTGCCTTTACCGATCCCCTGTCTAATACCGGATTTCTGGTTCCGTCCTATTTTCTGGCGCAGCGAGGGGAAACAGCAGATACTTTTTTTAAAAAAACATTCTTCACACACAGTCATGATAATTCTATCCATGCGGTTATAAACGGCCTGGCTGACGGGGCCGCAGTGGACTCACTTATTTATGAATTCATTTCGGTTATCGATCCGGAATTGATTGAAAAGACAGTAATTATAAAAAAATCATCTCCATACGGTATTCCTCCGGTTGTTGTAAATCCTTTAGTGGACGAAGAAACAAAGGAAAGGCTGAGGAATATCTTTCTGACTATTCACAAAAGCCCGGAAGGAAAGGAATGTTTAAAAAAACTTCACATCGACAGGTTTGTGAAAGGTAATGATGAAGACTATGAAAGCGTGAGAGAGTTACAGGAATATCTGTCACACAATTAGAAACAAGAGCCCGATATGAAATTTGGCAAGAAAATATTTATATATATCTTTTTTTCCACCGCT
Organism: Desulfobacteraceae bacterium; assembly: GCA_050123415.1. GTDB lineage: Bacteria > Desulfobacterota > DSM-4660 > Desulfatiglandales > HGW-15 > JAAZBV01. Next base: position 2,357 of record JASFHE010000570.1, read on the forward strand.
TTTATTATCCTGGGATTGTTTTTGATCACCCATTTATGGGTAATCAAACATCACATGCTGGAAAGTATTAGAAGCGCCAAGGAACTGGCCAGAATCGCATCTTTGAAGTCTCAGGATTATGTATTGAGAAATGAGATCGTAGAACTTCACAGGTTTTATCAGTCTATCACCGGGACAAATCCATATATTGATTATATTTTTGCTGTAGATGATGAAGAAATACTTGTCCATACCTATGAGAAGGGAGTTCCCAGAGGACTTTTAAAGCTCAATCCGCCTGCCACCCGGGACGAAATAAATATTACACCATTTAAAAGTACTGCGGGAAATCTTTTCTATCTGATATCTATTGGAATCGGGGACCCTTCATATGCTGAACTGTATTTTGTCCTTTCACATAATAAAATCATGTCAGATTTAAAACATCACCGGGATCTGATGATCGGTGTTGGTATTGTTCTTCTGGCAACCATTCCCTTTTCCCTCGCCTTTTTCCTATCCAGGTTTGTTTCAAGGCCCGTGTACAAGATGCGCAAAGGAGTTAAGCGTATAGGGAGTGGAGATCTCAGTTTTCGAATGGATATGAAAGCAGGAGACGAGATTGACCAGCTTGTAAATGATATCAATCTGATGGCTGAAAATCTGGAACAGGTAAAAACAGGCCTGGAAGAGGAAATAACAGAACGTCACAATGTTGAAATGAGTCTTGCAAGGCAAAAGGAGTTGCTTGATAACATATTGAATAATGTACCGCTCAGTATCTTCTGGAAAGACAGACATTCAGTCTACATGGGATGCAACAGTACCTTCGCCAAGATAGCTGAATTAAAAACACAGGAAGATATCATCGGTAAAACAGATTATGATTTGCCATGGAAAAAAGAGGAATCGGATTTTTACAGAGAGACTGATGAAAGGGTCATCAACACAGGATCGCCTGTACTTGATCTTGAAGAAAAGATATCCCTGAACGATGGAGAAGAAAGAACGGTTGTTACCAGCAAAGTGCCACTGAGAGGCCAGAAAGGCAATGTATTCGGTGTACTGGGTATTTATTATGATATAACCGAAAAAAGGCAAATTGAAGAGGCTCTTAAACAAAAACAGAAAATGGAAGCCATAGGAACACTTGCGGGGGGAATTGCCCACGATTTTAACAATATACTGGGGATAATTATAGGGTATGCTGAACTGATAATGACCGGGATGGAAGATGACAATCCATCCAGCCAGGACATGCAACAGATACTTGATTCTGCATTAAGGGCAAAAGACCTTGTAAGGCAGATTCTTACTTTTGGCCGCAAGAGCAAGGAGGAGAGAAAACCTGTTCAATTATCGTCGATTTTAAGAGAAGAAACAAAATTGCTTCGTTCAATCCTTCCTGCGACCATTGAGATCAGGGAAAACATTAATAATGATAAGGGAATAATATACGCTGATGCCACCCAGATGCACCAGGTCATCATAAACCTGTGCACCAATGCGGCCTACGCAATGGAAGGAAAGGGCGGTGTGCTTGAAATCAACCTGTCTGCCCTTGAAGTGACTCAGAATACAGTTAAGAGATACAATGATATTTCACCGGGACCCTTTCTAAAACTGGAAATAAATGACAGCGGCACCGGGATAGATCCCCGGGTACTCCACAGGATATTTGAACCTTTTTATACTACGAAAATGAACGGAGAAGGGACAGGCATGGGGCTTGCCGTAGTTCATGGTATTGTAAAGTCTCATGGGGGAGATATCATTGTGGAAAGTTCTCCGGGAAAAGGGACAACCTTCACCGTACTGCTGCCGGAGATTGTTTCAGGGCATATTGATGAAGAATTGCCGGTTGAAATATCCATGGGAAAAGGAAGGGTCCTGGTTGTGGATGACGAAATAAACCTCTTAAAGCTTGAAGAAAGAATGCTAAATTCTCTGGGATACAGGGTAACACCTGTGAACAGCAGCATAGAAGCCTTAAGGATATACCAGAATTCACCTGAAAATTTTGACCTTGTCCTGACAGACCATACAATGCCCCACATGACCGGATATCAGCTTTCATTAAAGGTGCTTGAAATAAATCCATCTGTGCCCATTATCCTTTGTACCGGCTACAGTGATTCAATAACCAATGAAAAAGTTGAATCCGCGGGTATAAAGGCATTGCTTTATAAACCTGTTAAAAGGAATGAGCTTGCATCAAAAATAGTAGAAATCCTTGATAGGAAAAAAATAAACAGGAAAGATTAAGGCTTCTTTATTTATTACAATCCTGCGGCTGATATGATATCCGGGACTACTTCCTCCTTGCCGATAGCCATTATGTGGACACCGTCACACATTTTTTCTTC
>JASFHE010000571.1:0-4698 GCA_050123415.1 Desulfobacteraceae bacterium
ATTTCATAGTTTATTTTATATATTTAAATCTTCGTAACTCCCAATAAAGTTGTTATGGACATTACATTTATTGGATAGGTGCTACCCATAATATTGGGGAAAAAGCCGGACTTAAAAATGTTATAATATAATGCTTGACATAATTCGATAATTAAAAGAATATAACAAGTTTAAGGCAAGTAACTACTTGCATACATTTAAAAACTAATATCAATTAAAAGGAGGTCATAAGATGGCAAAGGAAAAAGTCACTATGACAGCTAACGAAATATCGGACAAATGGGGCCGTAACATGAAGAACGCCGTGTCTGATATGCAGGCAGGAGTAGACAGAGTTACAACATCACCTATGGAAAAAGCTATTGCCAAAAAGGACAAGATGAAACAAAATCTCATGGAAAGTATTGACAACGGTTCATGGGAAAATGGCATGAGGAAAGTCACTCTGTCAGACTGGAAGACAAAGACAAAGTCCAAGATTGGGGAAAGGATGGGATCAGGTGTGGACAATGCTATGTCGAAACGCAGGGAGTTTGACTCATGGCTGGTTAATACTGTACAAGCCGGAATGGACAAAGTGAACGCAATGCCTGATTTAACATTGCAGGACAACATTAACCGGATGACAACTATGGTTCAGCACATGGCGTCTAATAAGTACAAAACATCTTAATCAAATTTAAATAATTTAAAAGGAAGGTTTAAATATGGAAAATCTTGATATGATTTTAATTGCTTTACTATCGGTATCTGAAGTACTGGCAGTATTGCCTTGGTTTAAAGGAAACGGGATTCTTGATTATGCAATAAAGATTCTCAGAAAGTTAACAGGTAAAAAACTGTTACTGTTTCTGTTACTCGGTGTAGCTGCATCTTTACTAATTAACGATGTATACAACGGTTTAACTATGGTAAGTCCTGTCATACTTTCAACTTTTACACTGGTCGGATTTAGTGAAACGATTACAAGTGAAGATGTAACCGAACTAATTGACGCTATTGCCGACCCTCATGTTAAAACGTCTGGTAATGACATTACAGTTCCGGAACTGAATAAGGTATTAGGTTACTATGCTATAGGGGCTACAATATTTGCGCCCCAGCTTGCAAGCCCTTCACTCAGAAGACTTGCACTTTTAGACGTGTCTCCTTATGAACTTAATGATTTACCAGTTTTTGAACCTGATCCCATTTTTAAAGGTGAAAGCCTGATTGAACTAGATGAAGATGAATCGTTAAACGCATATTGTCAGAATTCATCGGCTACTGATGCAGTGTGCAGAATGTTAGTCTGGTTAAGTGACGGCAATGTTACACCAATTACAGGTCAGATTTATACTATCAAAGCGACCGGAACAGTTACCGCTACAGCGGAGGCTTGGTCTTCAGCAAGTTTAACACTGTCTCAGTCTTTGCCTACAGGCACATATCAGTTAGTTGGGGCCAGATGTGTTGATGCCGCTGGAGTAGCTTTCCGCTTTGTATTTATAGGCGGAACATGGAGACCGGGCGGAATTTGTGTTGCAAGTGAAGAAAAGAAAGACTGGAAATATTCCAGATACGGTATGCTGGGAGAGTGGGGCTCATTTCGTCACGATCAGGTTCCTTCAATCGAACTGCTTAGAAATGCCGCTGGCAGTACGTTTACCCTTTACATGGATGTCATTAAGACGAGTTAACCATAATGGCAAAGACTCTTTACGAACTGCTTGAAACCCGGTATGATGTAAAATCAACAGGCAAGGTTAAAACAGTAGATGTTACTGAAACCTTGCCTGCTACCGAGGTAGCGCAGTTAAACCCTAACCGGTCGGGGCTATTATTCAGCAATACCAGCACTGCTATAATATATTTGTCTCTTGAAAAAGCAATGGGATTGACTGACGGCATAATTTTAACTCCGTCCGGAGGGTCTTTTTCTGTTAACTGGTTTGAAGATTTCTATATTACAGGATGGTCTTGGTATGCGGTCGCTAATGCGGCTGGTGGAAAGCTCACTGTAGTAGAATCTATTATAACAGGGTAGGAGGTGATATTATGAAACTTTTTAACCCTGTTACTGATTATCTCAGGAGGTCGGATTACAGGTTTACACAAAGTATAATGGGACAACCTTTAGGTACAACCCTACAAAGTGCTTTCGGTGTGCAACTACAGAATACAGATGATGCATGCACTTTTATATTCTCGTTATTGCCTTCTCCTTATATATTAGATAATATCTATGTAACTTATTATAAAATAACTTCCTCTTGTTTAGTAGATATAAATTTCTGCTTGGGAGGAGTAGGCGAAGAGTATGACGCTAAAGGACAAAATTTAACAGATGTATTATTACCTAATCCAACAGGATTATTTTATTATCAATCATGCGACTTAAAACCCTTGTTTGATACTGTAAGTGAATATAATCCTTTAGATATTGCATCAATTAAATTTATTCATACTGCGTCTGTACCAGCTACCTTTATGGTTTTAGCGAATATTTATACTGTATATCATATAGACTAACTTTGTTATAAAGTTAGTCTATTACTTTTTAAACAAAATAACGGAGGTTTTAAAATGGCTATCGAAGCTATCGAAGAAGTCAAGAAAAATATCAAGTCAATTGAACCCAGACTTAAAGACGTAAAAACAATGATTGCCGTACTTAAACAAGCTGGAGAAAGTACAACTGAAGTTGAAAACCAGTTAAGAGAACTGGAACGCAAAAAGACTAAATGGGAAAATGCTATCCGTAATGCAGGTTATTAAATGGCTATTTCATTAAATGAAATCCGGAAAGAGTTGACGGACATTGCAAACTATCTTGAGGAATGGTATGGAAATGCCGCTGAAGATAAATTAAGAGATTATGTAAAAGTTTTGAAATCACAGGACGATCTTATTGAACAAAACATATATAATCTCTTAAGCACTGTAGCAAGTGATATTAACAGCCTTGAAAATCGTTATGATGATTTTAACGATGATATGATAGATGCAATTAAGGATATATTAAGGTCGTTAAATCAAAATCTGGGAAGTATTGACGATACTATAAACGATCTTAATAATGTAATAGATGTAACATTGAATCAATGTGGCAGTATGATTGCCACTGAGATTGCGGACGCTGCCGGAGAAATGGTAGAAGGTTTTAATGTTATTGGACAGTCAATAACGGAAAGTATAAATATGTCAAACGAACAGTTCACCGAAGCTTTAGAAAGTATTAACTATGTAATGACTGAACAGCTTGATATATTCGCTTATGCTTTACAGGATTTAAACGAAAATATGCTGTTAGAAATGATTACATTGTCTAATATGGTTCAGGCTACTATTGACACTACTGCAACAGAGTTACAGGCAATAGTAGAAAATGAGACAATGATTACAATTGACACTGTTTCATCTATAGCACATAGTTTAAATCTTGAAATAATGGCTAATTACGATTTACTTTCCACTTATATTCAAACGTCTGATGACCGTATCGAACAGTTACTTGAGGCTTTTAACACTAAGTTAGACGATTTACTTAACTTTGACGCTAATAGTATCATGGACGGTATGAACCTTGCATCCGGCAATCTTGCACAACAGATTACTTCTATTATAAATAAAATTTCTTCAGGAGGTCTTTTCTAATGGTCGGAGTAATTGGAATGGTAGTTGGGGCGGCGGTGGTTTCACTTGCTATGCAGGCAATAGAACCGTTAGCACTTGCAATAAACCAGCAGGTATACAGAATGTTTCCTATCCGTGTACCGGGTGCCGCTGACTTGATAGATTTATATTATAAAGGTTTTATTTCTGAAGCTCAATTTTATGATGCAATGAAAGCGAACGGACTTGACTATGAGTATGCTAAAAATTTGTATGAAAGCCAAGTTCAAATATTTAATGCCGCTGATTCTGTTACTGCATGGCGAAGGGGGATAATTGATGAAGATACTCTTTACACTAATTTACATAAGCTTAGATATACCCAAGAAGATATTGACCGTGTTATCACTCTTACGGAATATTATCCTAATCCTTCGGACTTGGTTAGGTTTGCTGTTAGGGAAGTTTACTCGCCGCAAATAGCGCAACAATACGGACTATTTGAGGATTTTCCGGAAGAGTTTATTCAGGCGGCGGCTAAGGCTGGTCTTCCTGAAGAACAGGCAAAGAATTACTGGGGCGCACACTGGGAACTACCATCCATTAGTCAAGCGTTTGAAATGTATCATAGACGCATAATTAACGAAGAAGAATTAAACACATTGTTACGTTCACAGGATGTAATGCCTTACTGGAGAGAAAGACTTACGTCGATGGCATATTCACCCTTAACAAGGGTAGATGTAAGACGCATGTACGGATTGGGAGTACTGGACAGGGATGGTGTTTATAATGCATATCTTGATCATGGTTACAGCCCGGAGAATGCTGAGTTAATGACCAATTTTACAATTAAGTATGAAACTAACGAAGATTTCGGAATTACACGATCTACAGTGTTAAAGAGTTATAAAAAAGGCTTAATTACTCAAGATCAGGCTGTAAGCTATCTTGCACAATTAGGATATGCTGAAAATACTATTGAATTGCATATGCAACAAACAGAATATGATATGTACGAAGAAGATGCGGAACTGTATGTTGATAATCTGGTACTATTATACAGATTAGGTGCTATGACAATTGATCAGCTAAAAACCTCTT
>JASFHE010000572.1:0-4678 GCA_050123415.1 Desulfobacteraceae bacterium
TAGTCTACAGAATTTGCTGTGGCACTACCTTTTGGCACTATAAATTGACTCGCTTCTTGTAATATCAATAGGTTAGCAATGTTTTGCCCCCCTTATTTTCAGGCAAACTGTTTAAAAAAAGCTTCACAATCCAAATCAACTCAAGCTGGTGAGACACCAATTACTGATCCTAAAGATGCTTTTTATTTTGAAATCTCCATTATAAAGGGGCTTTATAATACTTCAGGTTACTCTAAATCATTTTCAGGTTTTAATTCGGGGAAATATTTTTCTATGCAGTCTTTGCAGATACTGTGGCTGAATTCAACGCCTGTATGTTCATGTATATATGCCTCTACCTGATTCCAGTACCCTTTATCATCCCTGATTTTTTTACAATACGAACAGATAGGTAAAATTCCTCTAAGAGTTTTTATTTCACTGATTGCTTCTTTCAGTTCAAGTATCAGGGAGTCTTTTTCTTCGATTGCATTATACTGTTTGGTGACATTAAATGCTGCCCAGACAACCATCCTTGGTTGCCCTTTTATTGTCTTGATCGGTGATATATTCGCCTCAAACCAGATTGGACCTGGAGGGCCATTAAGATTTTCAGATCCCTTTATATCCCTGGCTGACAATTTATAAATATATGAGATTACTTTTTCTGTGTTAATCGCCTTCTTTATCTGAAACAAAAAGCTATCTGCCAGTTCGGTTGACATAACATCGTGTATCCGCTTACCAATGAGATGTTGTCCGTTATGATATTTCTTCCGATCAATACCACCTAAGATATTTACATAGTAACCGTTTTCATCAAAGATAAAAAATGGATCGGGTATGGCAGAAAGGATCGCCTCTGTAGTTTCTTTATTTAATTCATCTGGTAAAAGCATCATTCCTCATTTCTGCTATCTTGAAAAACACGCAACTATTACCAGCAATCTGATTATTTTAAAATAAAAATTTTATCTTTTTTTAACATGCAATTCAAGCTGCAATGTACACTGAATACTATAACCGGACAACATCCCCTCTTACATTTCTGGACAATCCTTTTCAATTTTATTATTTTTTAACAATTTTATTGTAATCTGTGTTACGTAAAAACATCTCATTTTGGTATCTTTTTTTCTTATTGATTCGGAGGCTTCTGATGGCATGGAATATCAATTTTCACGATGATGGAATCCTGGAGATTACATAAGGAGGATCAAATGGTAAAACTTGGACAGTTGAAAAACGTAAGGCATGAATCAAATATCGTTGAATTAAAACCGTGGCAATCCATGCACAAAAGCATTACGATGCCTATGATTACGGCAATGGGAGAAAATGACATCCCCGGCTCCCAGTTGTATATCGGTTTTGCGTACATTGATCAGCCGGAAGAAAAGATAGGCATAGCAACCCATATACACCCAGAACGTGACCAGTGGATTTTTCTTTTTGGCGCCAGGAACTTTGCGGAATTCGATGCTGAGGCGGAATTTTTTCTGGATGATAAATGGCATAAAATCACCTATCCATTTTACGCCTATATTCCGGCAGGGATGACCCACGAACCGCTGCGCATAACGCGCGTGGATAAACCGCTCATCTTCATCGATGCCAGAGTGGCTCCCGACTCAGGTCCCCCGGTATGGGTAGGTGAAAAACCTGAAGACCCTTTCAATACGGAAGAAATATAAAACAGGTTTCTAATGAACAAAAAGACAAATATTATCAAAGTCGAATGCTACTCAGGCTACAAGGCAGATGAGAGACCTGTGAATTTTATATCAGGGGGTAAAAAGCTTATGATTGATAAAATCATCGAACAGTGGCGCAGCCCTGATGCCGAATATTTCAAGGTGCTGACTGATGATGGGAAAGGTTATCTACTTGTGCATGACAATATTAAAGATGATTGGGCACTGGAAAAGGTTTATGAACAAGGGAAGATCCTTTGACAGATTAGAGAGAGTTGTTGTTCGGAGAGTGTTAATATGGAAGCTGGAATAGATGAAAATCAGACAAAGGTTCTAACTTTCGTGTATTTAGTGTGGTTCGTGGTTTAAAAGGTTTTTAACCAGGCTCAGATAGTATTCCCCCTCCTCAATCTTTCCCCGCTTTATACACCCATCACCATATACCCTGCACTTTTTCCCAAGCTCCTTTAAAAGGGCCTTTTCCTGCTCATCGTTCAGAACGCCCCGTTTATAAAGTTTAACCATAGACTTGATCCTGAATCTGTCCATGCCCTGCATGCTGGCAGAGAGCTGATCCGGCGCACCTCCTTCTTTTACAAGAAGGTCCTGTTCAATGAGATGTACAGGGTATTTATATGATATCCTGAGCCACAGGTCATAATCTTCACAAACCGGGAAGTCTTCGTCGAACATGCCAACTTCATCCAGGAGTAATCTTCTGAACATTACTGCGGAAGGGCTTACAAGGCAGAGTTTAAGGGAAGGGATAAAAATATCTCCCGAAGGTTTAAGGTGTTTTTTCGCGGGATTGACGCGTTTACCCTTTCTTATCCAGAACTCCCGTGCCTGGGAAATAACCGCATCCGGATTTTTATTAAAAAAGTCTGTTTGAATCCGGAGTTTCTCCGGCATCCAGTAATCATCTGAATCAAGCAGCGCTATATACTTCCCCTTTGATTTTTTTATACCAGAATTCCTCGCGGCTGAAACACCTTTATTTTCGGGATGTTTTATTACCTGTATCCTGTCACCAAATTCATTTAGTCTTTCTATTGTATCATCAGTGGATGCATCATCGACTATTATTACCTCAAAATCCGTGTATGTCTGATCAAGGACTGACGAGACTGCGCGGCAGATCCTTTTTGCCCTGTTACAGGTCGGGATAATTACAGAAACTTCTGTCATGTCGGAATCTGCCAGATAACGCCCAAAAATCCTGCAAAGAAGAGGTTTCCCTCAACAAGTGCCTCAAGAAAGGTGCCGGGGTATATCTTTCTTTTTTCATAGGCAACAAGGCACATTGAAAGGGTGAGGAAACAGATTATCAGGAGCAACGAAAAAACACTTACAATCCCCACCAGCGGGGCAATAACAAGCACTGCAGCCGCAGTAGCTATTATCCATTTGAGAAGGGACATGGTTCGTTTTTCACCAAGGGATATTGGCAGGGTTTCAACGCCCACAATAAGATCACCCTGTACCTGAAATACATCAAAAAATGCTGTGCGGACAAACGCCAGTGAAAGAACTACGTAGAATGTAACAATTACAGCCGGCCATTTGATAGCCTCTGCTGTAAGCAGGGGAACAAGCGCTATTACCACTGCCCATGCAAATGCTTCGAGAAGGGTTTTTGATCCGGGGATATCCTTTATTTTTGCATAACGCCACAAATGCCTTACACCCGAAGGGACAATGGGAATGCTGTAAAAAATACCCAGAAAAAAAAGTCCTGACATCACAATAAACACATTTAAACCCATGCTATATGACAGGCTCAGGGCACAGAAGATGGACATCAGACTGGATAATCCAAGAAAAACCCTGTGGCGTTTGTAGAATCCGGCCCTTTCAGGATCATTATATGTGCTTGCCCCCTTGTCAAGAAACCTGTAGATAACATGAATGGCGTATATATAAAAAAAGCTGAGCATGGGATAGATAATATCCGGCTTTCTGTCGGAGAGAACCGCAGCGCTAAAGGAAAGAGATAAAGCGCCCAGCGAAACAAGAAGGTTGCTTAATAAAAGGAACTTAAAAATCGTTTTTAACCAACGTTCAAGAAAAGTCTCATTCCTGCCCTTTATGCCTTCTATTTCCTTTATCACATTTTTAATCATCCAGTTGGGAGTTGAAGCACCGGCCGTAACGCCCACTACTTCCATATTTTTAAAGTCTTCTTTTTTTATCTCTTTTTCGGTTTCTATATGATAGGTCCGTGTCCCTGCCTCTTCGGAAACCAGGGCCAGCCTTCTTGTGTTGCCGCTGTGGTATCCGCCCACCACAACCATGCAGTCAACATTCGCGGCAATCTCCTTGACTTCTGTCTGACGTTCGCTAGTTGCCTCACATATGGTGTTAAAAACAAGCGTGTCCGGTAACCGCTTCGTCACTTTTCGTGTGATATCTTCATATACCTTCTCGTTCTGTGTTGTCTGTGCAACAAGGCATATTTTTTCAGATTCAGGCAGGTGAGACAGTTCTTCAACACTGTTTATGACAATGGCCTTTCCTTCACCATAACCCACCAGCCCTATTACCTCGGCATGGTCCCTGTCACCGACTATCACCGGGGTATACCCCTTTTTTGCATGTCGCCTGATTATTGACTGTACTTTTGCAACCCTGGGGCAGGTGGCATCGATTATCTTCATACAGGAGGCCTTGAGCATGCTTCTTTCTTCAGGAGGTATTCCATGCGCCCTTATAAGTACAGTGCCGTTTTTAATACCGGAAATATTGTCGATTGATTCCACGTTTTTTGACTTCAACAGATCGATTACCTGTGTGTTATGTATAAGGGGGCCATAGGTGTACAGCACACCTTCATGCCTGTTTGCCTCTGCAAGCACCAATTCCATTGCGCGGCGCACCCCCATGCAGAAACCAGCCGATCTTGCAAGTTTAACCTTCAATAGCCCTTTTCCTCCAGCGTCTGAAAATATCCGTCCATTGCAGATATGAGTGATTTAAAATCCTTTATCCTTGTGAAGGCCTCCCTG
>JASFHE010000573.1:0-4663 GCA_050123415.1 Desulfobacteraceae bacterium
GTATAATTTCAGCGGCCCCCAGTGTGTTGGCATCGGGACCACAGGAGACGGCCTGGCAACAATCAAACAGCTTGTGTTTGAAGAAAAGAAGGTAACAGGCAAAGAATTTCTGGAAGCCATCCGTAATAACTGGGAAGGTTATGAATCATTATATGCATATGTAAACAGCGAAAAGGTACATCATTATGGAAATGATGACGATTACGCGGATGAACTGACCAAGTTTGCAATGGATACATGGTGCAAACATATTGAGAAACGTCCCAACACAAGGGGCGGTTTTTATCAGCCCGGTGCATATTCGGTAACTGTAAACGTAGCATTCGGGCTGATGCAATGGGCATCCTTTGAAGGGAGGAAGGCGTTTGAGCCCCTGTCAGACTGTATGGGAGCAGTACATACGCACTTTGCTTCTCATGATGTATCAGGTCCGACTGCAATATGCAAATCCGTAACAAAGCTAGACCACGCCAGGGCAACCAATGGTACTCTTCTGAACTGGAAATTTTCACCTTCATCCCTTACCGGGACTACAGGACGAGACAGTTTTATAGCACTGCTCGATGAATATGTTCAACGGAAGGGGATGCACAGTCAGTTCAGCGTTGTAAACCAGGAGACACTGGTTGAGGCTCAGAAGAATCCCGATGAATACAGGGATTTACTTATCCGGGTTGCGGGGTACAGCGCCTATTTTGTAGAACTGTCCAAAGAACTTCAGGATGATATCATAGGCAGGACAGTACTGTCCTTTGACTGATCGGATATAAATATTTATGAGACTTACAAAAGACGGTGAACCATACGGCCTTATCACCAATATACAGAAATATACAATACATGACGGCCCTGGAATAAGAACAGAACTCTTTTTCAAGGGCTGTCCTCTCAGATGTTTATGGTGCAGCAATCCCGAAGGATTATCCCCGAAACAGCAGATAGGTGTATACCCATTCAAGTGTATTGGTATGAGTAAATGCTCCCTTTGTATCAAGGCATGCCCGGAAGGGGATAATTCTCCAATAAAGTTCCAGGATGATCTACTGCTTAAAGTAGATGAAATCCCGGAATGCACGGACTGCCTTAAATGTGCTGATGAATGCCCCTCAAGGGCAATTATGATCTGGGGTGATAGAATGACAGTCCCGGAGCTCATGAAAATAATCCTTCAGGACAGGAGTTTTTATATTAAAACCGGAGGAGGTGTTACTCTTTCGGGTGGCGAGGTAATGCTTCAATGGGAGTTTGCCAGTCTTCTGCTTAAAGAATGTAAAGCCGCCTCTGTAAACACCTGCGTCGAATCTTCACTTCAATGTGCCCGGGAACACATGGAAAAGGTGTATGAATACACGGACCTTGTCATTACCGATATAAAACACATGGACACGGAGAAACACAGAGAGTTTACAGGTGTCGGCAATGAACTGATCTTGAACAATATAAAAAGGACTGTTGAGCTGAAAAAACCTGTAGTAATCAGAATACCTGTTATTCCCGATCATAATAACAGCGAAGAAAACATAAGGGCAACGGCCGAGTTTATCAGCAGGGATCTGGACAATAATATTGTGCAGCTTCAGCTTCTGCCATACAGGAAGATGGGCACCGAAAAATATGCTTCCCTGTGTATCCCCTATCCGATGGAAAGTTTCACACCGCCTGAAAGGCCTGTCTGGGAAACGAACCTGCTCGAGCTTACGGAAATAATGAAGGAATACAGTATCCCAGCAGTTGCTGGCTCAACAACAAAAATAACTAAATAGGGGGAAACCCTGTTTTACTCCGGTATCTTCTGTAGGGGCGAAAAATTTTTCGCCCTTTTTTCAAATGAAGTTATTAGTTTAATAACGTTAGTTTGATGGAAATAACATTTTCGGGCAGATGATTATAGAAACGGATTTGTCATTTTTTCCCGCCCTATTGTTGAAGAAGGACTCATACCATAATCATGTCCCGGCCATACAACTGTGTCATCAGGAAGGGGCAATATCTTTTTGTGGATAGAATCCATATAGACTTCATAGTCACCGCCCGGAAGATCGTCCCGGCCTATTGCTCCAACAAATAATGTATCGCCAGTAAAAAGGTTTCCGTCTCCATAAAGACATATTCCTCCACGACTGTGTCCGGGAGTATGAATAACCTTAAGTTTAACATCACCGATTACAATTTCATCATTATCCTTAACGTGGAGGTCAGCATCGGGTGACGGAGCAAAACCCATCTGCGCAGCGTGTGCGCGGCCTTCAGGGGAATTAAACAGTTTATCATCTTCTTCATGCATTATAATTTCTGCACCGGTAAGTTCCTTTACCCTTGCATTTCCGCCAACATGGTCAGCGTGACCGTGAGTATTTACGATATACTTTAAGTTAAGCCCTTCTTCTTTTATCCTGCTGACTACAAAATCTTCATCTCCTGCAGGATCAATCACCAGTGCTTCTTTTGTATCAGGGCATGAAACTATGTAGCAAAACACATCCATGAAACCTACCTTTATCTGTTCGATATCCATCTCTCTTCCCTCTTTTCTCTTTACTAATTTCTATTTTCTAATTTTTTTCCAACTCATTTATAAGAGAAAATATCTCCTTTACTGAACCTTCAAAATCAGGGGCAATATCTTCTCGATTGATTTTTATAAATTCTCCCTTACTCTTTGCAAGTAAAGTATTCTGATTATCCCTCAGTTCGCCTTTAACAGTTATTACTTTATCATCCTCCCCGCAGGAAACAATGCAGCCTCTTACCACAAGTGGCACTCCTGTCCGAACAGGTTTGATATATTTTAATTCCATCTTTCTGGTAACAAAAAAAATCCTTTTAAAATAGAGGATTGTCCAGGACATTACTTCGTCAAGAAGGGTTGATATAATGCCGCCATGTGTAATATCCGCCCACCCTACGTGATATTTACCAAGGGTAATTTCCGAACAGACCTTATTACCCATGGCATAGAATTCAAGATTCAACCCTATCGGATTTGCAGTACCGCATGCAAAACAGTTATACCCTTCAGGCTTTTTTATTTTTATTTTTTGATCATTTACCATGCGTTCTTCCTGCGAGTATTGTGTACCATGTCATCTCATGATCCCACTCTTTCACGATATTCATTCCAGTATTTTTGATCAGATCTTTCAGATCTCCGGCCTGACTTCGCATCAATCCCGAAAAAATGCAATAATTTTTATCAAGAAACCCTTTGTTTGCAAACATTATTTTTATTACATCAAAATGAATATTTGCAATTAACAGATCAACCTCTTTACATGCATAGTCCTCAGCCTTCCCTTCAAACACTTTTATCTGCTTATTAAAATTATTCAACAACACATTATTAACGGCAGTTTTTACAGCAAGCGGATTCAGGTCAATCGCTGTAACTTCTTTAGCTCCAAGATAAACCGACGCTATTGCAAGTATTCCGGTTCCCGTACCGATATCTAGGACTGTTTTATATGAATATTGTCTTTTAAGGTATGAAACAGCCCTGATACAATTTTTTGTAGTTGGATGAAGCCCGTTCCCAAAAACAACACCCGGATCGAGGATTATCTTGTACAGGGCACTATCAGTGCTTACTTCTTCCCAGGGAGGGACTATTATAAAGTCCTCAATATGCTTTTTTTCAAATCCGCCGCCCTGCCATTCTTCATATGAAAATGAGTATTTATCAAGTATATGGAGATCCGGTTGTTGAGATATTATTTCTTCGATGTTATTTCCGGGATCTTCAGAAAAAAAAAGGAAGGAATATTTATCTTCAACCCAGTTGCCGATATAATTCCTTCCCAGATTTTTTTCATATTCACTGCTGAAAATACCATCAATGTGATAAATAAAAAGAATGTTATAGGGGCAGTTTCCTGTAATGGTTTTCAAATTACATATCCCCTATAAAATACTACAGGCTGAAATCGCATTCTCTTCCATTTTTTATGGATCTCTTTATCATTACCTTACAGAGGTCATACATAACCTTAAAGGGCTGGATATCAGTAATACTGTAAACAAAACGTCCATTATCCATGGCTATGGATTCAACGTCATCACCCTTCTCAAGCCTGTCCAGGGTATCATTATGATATTTTTCAGTAGCTTCCATTGCCTTTTGAAGATGTTTTTTCACATCTCCCTCAATAATACAGTTATGGCTTAAGACAGCACGCTTTGCAGGAAGAGAAGCATATTTTTTGATACTGTTACAGTATTTCTCAAGTGAAACAAAATAATTTGGCCAGAAGGCGTCTTTTTCGGGAACATAAAACCCGGTTGAATCGCCAACAATAAGGGTGCCTTCATTTTTTTCAAAAAGAGAAATATGACAGTGAGAGTGACCGGGTGTCTCATAGATATCCCATACAATACCGTTTCCCAGATCTATTGTGTCGCCATCCTTAACAGTTTCATTCACCTGAAAAGAGTAGTCATCCAGGGCCGACGGCAGTTCTTCAATATCACCCTTGGCCCTCATAAGCTGTGCGATACCTGTGTCAACAACCAGAAACTCCCAGAACAGCTCCAGGTTATCAAATACTTTTTCAGCATTAGGACTGGCCAGAAGTTTTATGTGGGGCCACTCTTTTCTGAAAAAGGGCATTCCGCCAATATGATCAGCATGGGTATGAGTCAATACAATGTATTTTATAGACCCGGAATC
>JASFHE010000574.1:0-4658 GCA_050123415.1 Desulfobacteraceae bacterium
GATATATACAAGACAGTGATTGATGTCTGCACCCTGGATGAGCCTGAAATGATAAAAGGCGTTTCACAGGAGCCGAAGCATGGTGTCAGCATGACCTATACATTTGATAACGCGGATGAAAAAAGCCGGAGACATGTTCAATACTATGAAATGCTTGGTAACCGAGGCATATGGGCTGACGGATGGAAGGCAGTATGTGATCATGTAGCAAATCCGACATTTGATTTCTCAAAGGATGAATGGGAACTATACCATACTGAAACGGATTTTTGTGAAGCCAGTAACCTGGCTGAAAAACACCCTGAAAAACTCAAAGAGATGATCGATCTCTGGTGGCAGGAAGCAGAGAAGTACGGAGTGCTTCCCATGCTTGAAAGCCACTTGAAAAAACAGGAAGGTTTCCATTCAAAGACTATATTGAAGTTTCCTCCGGAAAAGCCAAGGCCGGAAAGGGTAATATATCCGGAATATACCGGAGGAACGGGCGTGCGCCTGCCCTTCAATTCCTTTAAGCTTAAGGTATATGCGAGCTATAAAAAGGGAGATGAGGGAGTTCTTGTATCAGGCGGGGACAATCAGGGGGGCTTTGCCTTTTATATCCAGGATGACCGGCTGAAGGTGCATAATAACTGGTTGAGCTTAGAGCATACCGGTACACAGTCCGATATTGAGCTGCCAGAGGGGGATCTGGAACTTGGCTTTGAATATATAGCAGGAGAGTCAGAGGCGTCCAAAGGGATTATCATGATCAACCAGAAGCGCTGTGGTGAATTTACATTTGGAGAACATGGAATAAATTCAGCAACGCTATGTGTTGGAAAATTCCCGTATGTTTCAATAACAGGGGATATGAGAGATAAGCTCCACTATGAGTATACGAACAGTATTGACAGGGTGGAGTTGATTACACGGCCCCTTAATGATCTGGATAAAACGCTGGAGTTGGAAAAAGAAGCCAGAATCGAATAAAGTTTCAATAAAATGAAAAAACAAAACACTCCGATAATACCATCCCAGCCCTTCCATATAATGGTCAAACCCACCGGTTCCAGATGCAACCTTGACTGTGAGTACTGTTATTTCCTGGCCAAGGAAAGGATGTACCCCGGAAGTAAATTCCGGATGGATAAAAAACTGCTGGAACTCTATATAAAGCAGTACATCAAATCACAGCAATATCCCGAAGTAACCTTCTCATGGCAGGGTGGTGAACCTACACTCATGGGCCTGGATTTTTTTAAACAGGCAATACATTTTCAACAGAAATACGCCAGACCCGGGACACGTATTTTAAATACCCTGCAAACCAATGGCACATTGCTCAATGAAGAATGGTGCGGATTTTTTAAAAAATATGGTTTCCTGATAGGGCTAAGTATAGACGGTCCCGAAGAAGTTCATGATGTCTACAGGGTAAACAGAACAGGAAAGGGCAGCTTTGTTCAGGTGATGAAAGGATGGCAGCTTTTAAAGGACACAGGGGTGCAATACAATATCCTTTGTTCTGTCCATGCCGCCAATCAGGATAAACCATTGGATGTGTATCATTTTTTCAGGGATGAAATAAAAGCACAGTATATCCAGTTTATTCCAATTGTAGAACGCGCCACATCCCGGACACTTCCCCTTGCCAATTCCGGCTGGAGGGAATCTGATAATAAAAAAAGAATTTTATATACTCAGGCCGGAGACAGGGTTACTGAACGATCAGTACCTGCATCGGAATACGGGAGATTTCTGATTGCCGTCTTTGATGAATGGGTAAGGCATGATGTAGGCCGGACCTATGTACAGATATTTGATGTTGCTCTGGGAGCGTGGTTCGGTCAACCGGGAGGGCTTTGCATCTTTTCTCCCACCTGCGGAAACGCAATGGCACTGGAGCATAATGGTGATCTCTTCAGCTGCGATCATTATGTGGAGCCTGATTATCTCCTTGGGAACATCCGCAGGAAGAATATTGCGGAACTGGCTGTGTCGGAAAAGCAGAGGGAGTTTGGCGACTCAAAGAGAACAACACTTCCTGAATACTGTATTAAATGTGATGTTAATTTTGCATGTCATGGCGGCTGCCCTAAAAACCGTTTTATCAACACACCCGATGGAGAACCGGGCCTGAATTATCTGTGTGCAGCCTATAAGCCTTTTTTTAATCATATCGACCGGCCAATGAAGACAATGGCACGTCTGCTCCACCAGCATCGTCCTCCGGCGGAGATCATGGAGCTTATGACCTAACCTGCCGGGATCGCCAGCATCCTTTCAACCGCCTTCTTTGCTTTTATTGCAATATCTTCGGGCACCTTTACTATGGTTTTCATTTCTTCAAGGGCTGCAGCTATATCATCAAGCCCTGTTTTTTTCATATCAGCGCATATCATATTCGGGTCAGCCGGGATGAGTATTTTATCAGGATTTGCCTTTGACATGGGATATAATATTCCTGTTTCAGTACCGATTATGAACTTTCTGTTTGATGATTTTCCTGCGAATTTGATCATACCCGATGTGCTCTTGATCTCATCGGCCAGTTCCAGTACTTCAGGAGGGCACTCGGGATGCGCCAGGAACAGGGCATCAGGGTTTTCTGCCTTTACTTTCATTACCTGTTCTGAGGTAAGGTTATTATGGATAGGGCAGTAGCCGTTCCAGTACGTTATTTTTCCGCCTGTCATTTTTAATGTATACCGGGCAAGGTTCCTGTCAGGAGTCATAAAGATTTCTTTATCCTGATCAATACTTTCAGCGACTTTAACAGCATTTGCCGATGTGCAGCATATATCGCTTTCAGCCTTGACGTCGGCTGTGGTATTTACATAGCTGACAACAATCCTTCCGGGATGCTCCTCCTTTTCCTTTTTCAGTGCGGGCGCTGTAATCATATCTGCCATGGGGCAGCCCGCGGTTGCAACCGGCAGCAGGATTGTTTTTTCCGGGGACAATATAGATGCTGTTTCAGCCATAAAATGCACTCCGCAAAAAACTATTACTTCCGCGTCGGTTTTTGATGCCTTTATGGAAAGTTCCAGAGAATCCCCGCACAGGTCCGCAACATCCTGCACTTCGGGCCTCTGGTAATTATGGGCAAGAAGGATTGCGTTTTTTTCCTTCAGCAGGTCTCTTATTTTATTTTTCATCGAGCTTGGATCCCTAATATTAGAAGTCATTTCATACCCCTGAAACTGATTTTATGCTGATCATATAATGAAAGATGAGAGGATAAGTCAAGGTCTATATAATTGATTTAAAGGAGATCGTATGTTAGATCAATAATGTACCGTAAGCCATACGGTATCTTCTTCGGCTGATGTCCATTCAACCCTGTGGAGAGTACGGGCAGGAATTTCAATATAGTCTCCCGGTGACATTTCAACAAGCTTGTTTGATTTCTTAAAAAGAATGGCAGCTTTTCCTCTAAGCAATATAACAAACTCGTTGTTATCCTGATCATACCAGAAGTCCGGAGGAGACCTGTGTCCCCGTGATATAATCCTTTCGACCATTATACCCTTTTCTGCATCCCCTGCTATCTTTTCGATCAGCTCGTCAGGCAGGTCTGATGGAATATCTTTAAAAATATTCCCCATGGGCTTCAGTAATTCTGTCCTTTATATAGGAAACCGAGTTGCCGTCATTCTCAAAAATGTCAAAACAATAACCATCCTCACCCACCAGGCCTCCCGGAATAAGGTCTCCCTCTTCATCAGGATCATTTATTGTCTCGGCGTAAAAACATATGGATAGCCACCTGTTTCCCGGATCATCATCAATAATATCCATGAGGGTCAGTAGTTTTTTTTCACGGTTGTCAACACTGGCCCTGAGAGAATGGCTTATTCCCGGACGGGATTTAAATGAATAGACAAGTCCGTCAAGAGATTCCAGGAGTTCAACAATTTCAATAAATGCAGTTTTTATACCGTTATCATCTGTTGTCCAGCCATTCAGCAGGTCTGATATTTTTTTTATTTCCAGGATCTTACCCATTTTTCTCCTCTTTCTTAAAGTTTAAATAATTAATCAGCAGCCGTTAATTTTCTGCTAATTGAGATAAGGTCTGGGAAGCGAATACAGTCATAATTCTTCCAGTCATCCAAAGGATCAAGCAGCACCGCCCCTATACCGGCGCCCCATGCTCCGATAACATCCACATGGTACATGTCTCCTATGTGTAATGTTGTCTCAGGCGCGGCATTCAACATCTCAAGGGCATATCTGAAAAAACCGGGATCAGGTTTTTCTATACCGACAATATGGGAGTCGAAAATATGATCAAAATAGTGTCCGAGGCCAAGGTTATTAAGAATATCCTCAACCGAACCGTTGGAGTTACTTACCACCGCAAGCTGAAAATTATTCTTTTTAAGTGTTTCAAGTGCCTCAGGAACACCCGGAAGGATATTATTCCACAATTTCTGACTCTGGCCGCCTTCGGAAACCACATTGAGGAGGTATTCCGCTATTTCTGTTTTTTTAGGCGCGGGAATTGATGTGGCAGCCTGCAACCCGTTTAAAATACTGTTAATATAAAAGACAGAAGCATCCCTGTTTTCAGTGGATTTCAGTCTCGAAAGCTCTGCCGATACAATCGGCCTGGCTGATGCCTCAGCTCTGCGCAATTCATCTTCGGTACACTCAATTTCAAATTGTTTCAATTC
>JASFHE010000575.1:0-4658 GCA_050123415.1 Desulfobacteraceae bacterium
TAGCTGTAATGCTCTATGTTGTCAAGAAAAATGTTTGTCCAATCTACTTAAATGCACTATTTTGGATTGCTTTCTCGATTCAAGGGGGTGAGTAGTTACTTTAAATGTTAAGAAACTGGGTGAGGCCCTTATTGAGGGCACAGGAGAAAAAAGACTTAGCAGTGAGGACCTTGCGAAATACAGACTTGCGGCCTTGCTTCATGATATAGGCCATGGTCCATTCAGTCATAGCAGCGAAGAAGTCTATGGTCATCTCCCGCAGTTTGGTATCTTAAGAGAACAAATACCGGGTGCAAAGCCGCATGAGATTCTGGCCTACCTGATTTTAACATCTGATCGTTTTAAAGAATACAGTAAAGCTGTTTTTGACAAATTAGAAGAATCCAGGATCGAAACCGATGAACTGGCCGGCATGATTGTAGGCATAAGTAAAGACGATGAAACACCCTATAAACATGAATTACTAAACGGCCCCTTTGATGCGGATAAACTTGACTATCTATACAGAGACAGCCACTTCAGCGGATTACCCTTGTCAGTTGATCTCGACAGACTTTTCTATACTGTACATATAAATAAATCCCCTGTCCCGGACAGCAAATACAGACTCATTGTAACACATAGCGGTGCAACATCTCTGGAACAGATTCTTTTTTCAAAAATGGTGCTCTTCACCACAGTATATCAGCATCACAAGGTACGTACATGTGACTGCATGTTTGCCGGTATAATTGAATATATGCAGAAAAATAATATCACCATGAAAATCAAGGGGAGAGAAATATCCTGGAATTCACCGGTTGATTATTTATGGATTACTGATGATGAGCTGTTATCCTTTGGTTTTGAAACAGAAGATGACAATTTACATAACCTGATACACAATCTCTTTTTCAGACGTCTCTTAAAAAGAGCCCTGGTTTTATCCCATAAGACAATAGAAAAAAATGATGAGGACAGATGAGATGAACTACAAAGACACGCAAAAAAATCGCCCGAAGCCTGGCTTGCCAAACGAAAGCTGGCTGAAGATATCTGGGAAGCAGCAGGAAGGCCATGCCTGCTGCAGGAAGTATGGGTTGATCTTCCGGAGCTTCCTTCAATGAAAGCAGCGGATACAACATTTGTTCTGCCAGGCCAGGAATCAGAATTAATATCCCTTAACGAACTATTCCCTACCGTCAGATGGACACAGAAGTATGGACTAAACAAATGGCGAGGCCATGTGTTCTGCCCACCGGATTGCCGAAAACAAATTGGCAATGCAGCAAAAGAACTGCTTGAAAGCAGATATGGGATAAAGATTTTACCGCAGGCTTTCCATTGGTGTAAGAATAATATAACCTAAATATTGGAATATCGTTTAAGAAGCCAGTTAATAAAAAACTTTTGCGTCTTTCATCGCCTGCCCAGTTAAAAACAAGCAAATCAGCTATACCATTTCCAGAAATAGGCACCTCACGCATGAAAAGAGTATTTTTTTTATTAGTTCCAATATGAATTTTTAAAAAGTTATCATAGTAAGCCTCTGTGAATTTTTGAGCAAACTCTTCCTCAGGATTTCTTCGAGGTATTTTGTCGGAAAAATTCCTTTGTGGGCTATGAAATTTATGTTCCAATATGTCAGAATAATCATTCATTGACGTGCCTTTTAATAATATCTGTACCAAGGTTTAACATTGATAATATAATAATTCAATCGTCAAATTCACGAGCCTTAAAAGAAAAAATGAAACAAATTTTATTTTAAAATTTTTCGTGGCTTTCGTCGCCTTGTCGGAGATCCCGTGCCGTTTACGGGTCCCAGTTAAATCCCGGAGGGAAGACCTGCCGGGTTAAATCCGCATAGCGGACTGCGAAGCAGAATTTAACTTGGTCTATAAATCTATTTAACAGGGTGGTTCGCCTGTCCCGCCGAATGTTTTCCAGCGAAGGCGGATGGTTAAAGTCTGTTTTTCACTGACCTCCTTGTTCCGCCATCTTGTCGCAGCGTAGCTTCAGCGAAGACGGAAGCTTCAGCAACGGAGGATTACCTTCCAGTCTTTATAGGCTTTTACAACTTTAGTCACTCCCAACTTTAGGTCACTTTAGGCAGTAAAACTCATAAATGCAGGACATAACTTATATTACATCTTGACATACTTATATTATAAGTTAACATAGATCATATGAAAAACATTGAATGGAAACCAAAAGCTGTTAAACAGCTGCGCAAAATAAAGGATTCCCAGGTTAGAGAAACCATCTATAATGCTGTAGATGGCTTGAAGGTCTTCCCTGATTGTTCGAATGTTAAAAAATTGAAAAATCGCAATGACTACAGACTTCGGGTGGGGAGATGGAGAGTTTTTTTTACTGAATCTCTGGAAATCCTATATATAGAGGAGGTTAAAATAAGAAATGAAAACACCTACTAATGTCCAGTATATTGAGAAGGATGGCAAACCAGCCTTTGCCGTAATACCTTATGATGAATATATCAGGTTATTACCCCCGGAAGAAACTACCATACCTCATGAAGTTGTGGGGCTGGTTATTAAAAAAGGGATGAACCTTGTAAAAGCATGGCGTACCCACCTTGGCCTAACTCAGGTAAAAATCGCGAAAAAAGCAGGCATATCACAGGCTGCCCTGTCCCAAATGGAAAAGACTGAAAACACATTAAGAACAGCTACGCTTGAAAAATTAGCCAGCGCGATGAATTTATCCGTTGATCAGCTTAAGGATTAGAAGGTAAGGTTTAATCAGCATTCCTCTGTTCCTTTAAATAAAGCATTCAGGAAATTAAAAACGCTGACCTCCCTGTCTGCCATCTTGTCGCGGCGTAGCTGAAAGCGAAGACGGAAGAAAACGAAGCTGGCTACCAATTGTTTTTTATCTTGTATCCAGTATCCTGTATCAAATATCGTGCCTTTCCCCGCTTTTCCTAACAGCCTATAGTCTAAAACGCTTTAGCCTGATTTTAATGTTGACTTTCCTCCAAATTTTTTATATACGCCATTTTAAGTCTTTCCAAAATAAAACCCAGTAAAAATAAAATAATTTTTTTATGTCCGTCACGACATTATTCCTTTAAACTGGTAAGCCTTTGCCAAGGCTCTATTCTGGCACTACTTTGTATTTGCTTTTCAAATTAGTATTTTTAAGCGTTAAATAAAAATTAATAGTATGCTTTATTAAATATTGCGGGATGATATGATGCATCAAAACAATATAATATGGTTCTCATTCAAGAAAGGCATAAAATCAAACATATCGGGAAATAAGCAAGTTAAAAGATTTCCTCACTACCCCACTCAGCAATAGATCTATCGGAGGCATTGAGATGTACAGGGTTGCCGTTATTATTAACGAGAATGAAGTTGCTCACTCAAGGTATGCAGATACTATAGGAACACTCCGCTCTGCTGCTGAAGAATCTAATGCAGGTGGTGCTCGGGGAAATTCATACAACTTCTTGCCTTTCGACAGATTCGATATCAATAGACTTTTCTCAACTGATGTGTCTGGCCTCATGTCGTTCGATGCCATTGTAGTTGGTACCAATGCGATGGCATTTGGCGAAAGAATACACAACGTGTTTTGTGAGCACAAAGTTCAACTCCAAGAATACCTTGATGTAGGGAAAGGGCTATTTATATTATCACAACGTAAACTCAGCAATGAATCATTGGGTGTTGTGGAGCCTCAAAGTGTTGGATTTCTTCCTGAAACACTTGATTATTATGCATTCTTTCGCCCAGAAAAACACTCCGCACTTGGAAACGTGTCTATATTTGATCGGGGTCCTATCACAGACTATCCAGATAAAATTAATAATGAGATGATCGCAAATCACTGTGAACACAATGAGTTTCTTGTACATAGATATCGTTCGATAATTATTCCACGGTTTTCTAACTCGTATGATACGGTGTTGTGTGACGAAAGCAGTCCATCTATCACGCAAAACTCTCTATCTTATCATGCTATGCATCGAAAACTTCTTCTATGCAGTCGATATAATCCCCGTGTAGTTATAACCACCATGGCTCTTGATTGGGCCGACCACCGTGAATTATTGACAAACATACTCGTTTACATAACAAAAGATAGACCAATCACTTATTTCATTCGAGATCAAAAAGAGAAGTATGGCAGAGCTGGCATGAATTCCTACATAGCACGCGCTAACACTGCAAATATACCATATCGTGTGATTCAAAATTCTGAAATAGATACGCTTGATATGACTTCTGGCTGCTCATTTATTTTTTCATCCTCAACTTCAGCCAATGATGTTAAAGACATTTACAAAGAGATGGTTTAAACGATCCCAATATTTTTCAATCTACCATGTATATAGCACCTCCGAGAAACGTCATGATACGTTAACAAAATACAGCAATTATTCATCAATGGACCTTATGAAAGATGCAGTAATACAAAACCTCTTATCTTGTTATGTATCTAATGCTTGGAATCGAAGTGTATGGACTTATAGCTATATCATTGACTTGCTTCGTCTTTGTTGCGTGCCTATTCCTGTAATTGCAACTAAAATTTACCTTGAACTAAGCAACTTGAGAGTCCAAAGTTCTCACAAAGCCGTCAGTCAGTCTCGGTACCCTACAACATTTTATTGATAATACGTACATAAATATTAGGCATTAATCAAG
>JASFHE010000576.1:0-4625 GCA_050123415.1 Desulfobacteraceae bacterium
GACTATCTTGTAAAGCCCTTTCAAATTCAAGACCTTGAAGCTTCCATTAAAAAGATACATTACCTGGATGAAACAAAATCAGTTCATGATATTTCTGACAGTTCGGCAAAGGGACTCCACATCAATACTTTTCAGGATTTTATCATAGGTAAAAGCCGTGTAATGCAGTCACTTTTTAAAAAGGTTCTCAAGGTGGCCCCGACTGACAGTACAGTGCTTATTACCGGTGAAAGCGGCACCGGAAAGGAGTTGGTAGCAAAGGCTATTCATGAATACAGCGAACGAAAAAACAATGAGTTTGTTGCGGTTGACTGTTCATCTCTTGTTGAAACACTTCTTGAAAGCGAGCTATTCGGTCATGTAAAGGGCTCCTTTACCGGGGCCTACCAGACCAAACACGGTCTGTTTGAACTTGCCAACAACGGCACCTTCTTTTTTGATGAAATCTCCAACTTAAGCCAGAAAATACAGGCAAAACTTTTAAGGGTCATTCAGGAAAGAGAATTCATGAAGGTCGGTGATCAGAAGAAAATCAAGCTGGATATACGTATTATATCAGCCTCAAACAAAGACCTCAGGGATTCTATAAAAGAAGAATCATTCAGGGAAGATCTCTATTACAGGCTAAGTGTGGTACCTATCAGAATACCCCCATTAAGGAATAGAAGGGAAGATATCCCTCTGCTCATTGATCACTTTCTGAAAAAATTCAGTAAAAAGGTTAAAAGAAACGTACCCGAAATATCTCCGGAAGCAATGGACATCCTGATTGAACACAACTGGCCGGGCAATGTAAGGGAGCTTGAACATACTATAGAGCGTATTCTGATACTCGAAGAGGGAGATGTAATAAGGACAAGCGACATCCCTTCTTTCATATCCCGGAGCCAGGTTGATTTTCAGATGTTCACCGAGGATGTTCTTTCACTTGAGGCGCTTGAGAAAAAGTATATAAGGTTTATCCTGAAAAAGACAAAGGGAAGAAAAACAGAGGCCGCAAAGCTGCTCGGAATTAACCGTAAGACTCTTGGTCTCAAGATCAAAAAGTATGAGCTTTATTAACCCTCAAAAAGACCGAACCCGATTTACCGGGTGTATAAGGATCATCGCTCCTGAGGCGCTTGAATGCAGTATATTTTGATACCAGGGAATCAACCGCTCCGCCTGTTACTCCAAAAAACAGCCTTGGTTTACCCATAGCGTTGGTTGTGGGAAGAAAATTCATGGTGGATTACGGATTAGGACCGCTGTCTTCCGTGATTGTCTTTGTGTCAGGCGCTTTATTCTGAGAGACTGCTTTTTTCTTTCTTCGTGGTCGCCCCTTCTTTTTTTTCTTTTTGGGAGCCTGTTCGGCTTTATCTTCACTGGCTACACGTTTTTCAGGAGCAAGTCCGAAAATACCTCCCGGTTCACTGCTCCATCCGATATTTCGAAGATATGCAGGTTTTTCTTTGCCTTTTTTAGATATGCTTTTTGACTTTGGTTTTGAAGATTTCTTGGGCCTACCCCTTCTTTTTCTTTCCAGCGGCGGAGCTTTATCCTCTTTGAACCAGTCATTTTCAGGCCATTCAACAGGAATAGTTGTACCAAGCATTTTTTCAATAGGCTCAAGAAAATAAACATAAGTTTCACAAGCCAGAGATATAGCTTTTCCGCTCTTCCCTGCCCTGGCTGTACGCCCTATTCTGTGAGTGTAATTTTCAGTATCCTGAGGCAAATCATAGTTGAAGACGTGGCTTATATCTTCGACATGGATACCCCGTGACGCGACATCAGTGGCAACAAGAATTTTTGTTGTTCCGTTTTTAAAACGTTCCATCAGTTTAAGACGTTTTGTCTGGGGAAGATCACCGGTTATACCTTCAGCAGGCAATCCGTTTCCCTTTAGTTTATGCGCAAGAACTTCAACCTCTGCCCTTGTATTGGCAAAAATAAGTACACTGGTCCAGTCTTCCCGTTCCAGAAGCCCGAGCAGGAGTTTGAATTTTTCATGTGATCCAACATGATAAAGCACCTGCTCAATATTTTCCACAGTTGCAGTATCCGGAACTACTGAAATAAATTCAGGCAGGTTCATATAGTCATATGTGAGGGCCAGTACCTTATGTGAAAGTGTTGCGGAAAAAAGAAGCGACTGTCTTTCTGTATATTTAGGAAGTTTTTTCAGGATAAAACGCATATCCTTTGTAAATCCGAGATCAAAAAGACGATCCGCCTCATCTACAACCACTATCTTTATTCCCGAGGTTTTAAATACACCCTGCTTGATATAATCAATAACACGGCCTGGAGTACATATTACTATATCAGGACCTTCAAGCAGCTTTTCAGCCTGTTTTTTATAGTCAATACCACCGACAACCTGGGCAAAGGTCAGGCCGGTATTTTTACCAATGAGTTCTGCGTCTTCATAAATCTGCAGGGCAAGTTCCCTGGTAGGTGCAACTATGAGGGCTGAAGACAGATTGTTTTTTTTAGGCTTATCCGAAAGCAGACGGGAAAAAATGGAGACCAAAAACGCAATGGTTTTTCCTGTTCCTGTCTGTGCCTGACCGGCGACATCTTTTCCGGAAAGGGATACAGGGATAACCTGCTCCTGAATGGGTGTACATTTTTCAAAGCCTGCATCTTTAAGACCGGCGAGTATCTTTTCGGGTATTCCCAGATCTTCAAATCTTGTTTCAGTTAAAAACTCCGGGCTTTCCGCTCGGTGATATTGGACCTGTTCTTCCTTTTCCTCTGTCATATATTCCCTACGATTTTACCTGAGTCTTTCCAGAAGATACATGAGAAGTTTATCTATTTCAACCCTTTCCTGCTCCATGGAATCCCTTTCACGCACAGTAACAGTGTTATCCGAAAGGGTTTGTGTATCAATTGTGATACAGAACGGGGTCCCGGCCTCATCCTGTCTCCTGTAACGTCTTCCTATAGCGCCCTTTGAATCATAGAAAACACGCAGATATGGCCTGAGATCAGCCTCTATTTTACGTGCAAGTTCGGGCATCCCGTCCCTGTTTACAAGCGGGAATATTGCCGCCTTTATGGGAGCCAGTTTCGGGTGAAATTTCAGTACAACACGATTTTCACCGTTTACCTCTTCTTCCTGATAGGCATCTATGAGAAAAGCCATAAAGGACCTGCTTGCACCGGCAGATGTCTCAATAATATAAGGAATAATCTTTTCCCTTGTTTCTTCATCAAAATATTTCATTGATTTACCTGAATATTCTTCATGTCGGCTGAGATCAAAGTCTGTCCTGTTATGAATTCCTTCAATCTCGCCCCATCCGAAGGGAAAAAGATACTCAATATCTGTTGCTTCCTTTGCATAATGGGCAAGTTTGTCTTCAGGATGATCATGGTACCTGAGTTTATCAGGAGTCATACCCAGAGATTTAAACCATTCCAGTCTGGCTTCTTTCCAGTATTTATAAAACTTTTCATCTTCTTCAGGTTTTACAAAGTACTGCATTTCCATCTGTTCAAATTCACGGGTCCTGAAAAGGAAATTTTTTGTATTTATCTCGTTCCGGAAGGCCTTTCCTATCTGGGCGATCCCGAAAGGAAGCTTCTGACGGCTTGCTACCTGCACATTGAGGAAGTTCACAAAGATACCCTGGGCTGTCTCAGGCCTGAGATATACTACATTATCCTCACTTTCAACCGGACCGACAAAGGTTTTAAACATAAGATTGAATTTTCGGGGTTCGGTAAAAGAGTCTACAGTACCGCAATTAGGACAACTGACAAGGGCCAGCAGATCAAAGGCAATGGAATTATTCTCAAGTATCTTTTCAAATCTTTCATTTAACGAAACATCAAGGTTTATGATATCACTGACAGCAGTTTCCTTATCCGATCCTTCTATCTGCCCGGTAAATGTCTTTAATATCTTTTCCTTTTTTTTATCGGTTATTGCTTCACCAAGTATGTCAAGCCTGAACCGTGACTTGCACTGTTTACAGTCAACCATTGGATCCGTAAAATTCTCAACATGGCCCGATGCCTCCCACACACGGGGATGCATCAGAATGCTCGCGTCCTGACCTTCCACGTCTTCGCGGTAAGTCATGAATTTCCACCACTCTTCCTTAATATTTTTAAGAAGCTCAACGCCAAGAGGGCCGTAATCCCAGCAGCCGTTCAATCCGCCATATATTTCACTCGATTGAAAGACAAAACCTCTTCTTTTTGCCAGGGATACGATTTTTTCTATGACTTCGCTTCTTTGACTTTTTTTCTTTGCGATGGTACACCTCCGCTACTTTTGCATCATTTTGCTATTAAAATATTTTAAAGCCGGGAGTATATGAGTTATTACTGTAATGCGTCAAGTATATTTTCCTGATACTTCGCATAAAAACTTTACTATTGTTGATTATAAAAAAACATCAATATTATTGTTTTAAGTTTAAAATCATCTGTGTTATCGTATTTTCTATTAAAATGAGATTTAATTACTGACAGGGTTTTTCATCCGGAAGCACTTAATATATTGGACCTGAAACCAGGGTTAAAATTAGAGTCAAAATACCACCGCCAGAGGCCTATAATAACGAAATCCAGGTGAAATTAACAATCCGATGGCAATGACTCACAACCAAACAGGCAGGCGAGTGACT
>JASFHE010000577.1:0-4618 GCA_050123415.1 Desulfobacteraceae bacterium
ACGCGAAAGGGGTTGTTCTAAGTCAGGATAATTTTTGCTTCATTGCTCATGTTGTTGCTGATTATCTCAATCTCAGTCAGGAAGACAGATATGCACTGATTTTGCCGTTATGCCATACATATGGAAAGAGCATTCTCCTCAGTTCATTTGTTGCCGGTGCTGCAGTTGTAATGATGAATAATTTTAAAAATATGCCAAAATTTCTTGAGCAACTGGCAAATGATAAATGTACGGTACTAAGTGTTGTACCATACCACATTCATGTGCTTTTAAAAGGAATCAATTTGTCAAAGTACGACATTTCTTCACTCAGGGTAATTACTTCTTCGGCCAATAAACTACCACCTGCTGTTATAGATAATCTGTCAGAAATATTGTCTGGGATTCAAATATTCTCAATGTATGGACTTGACCGAGTCTACAACACGTGCTTGCTATGTTCCGCCTGAACTTCTACAGGTAAAGAAAGGTTCATGCGGGAAAGCTTTACCTGGAGTAAATATTAAGATCATTGATGGGGATGGAAATGATTTACCCAATAATAAAACTGGTGAGATACTTCTCCATGGTCCCAATATCATGAAGGGCTACTTCGGTGATCCAGGTCTGACTAAAGAATCTTTAGTAAATGGATGGCTTAGAACCGGAGATATAGGATATATGGATAATGATGGATTTCTTTATATTGAAGATAGAAAAAAAGATATCATAAAATGCGCCGGAGAGCGTATTAGTCCCGGAGAAATAGAAGAGGTTCTTATGGAGTATGCTGGAGTTCAGGAGGCTGCTATCATAGGAGAACCTGATATGCTGATGGGTGAAATTATTCACGCTTATATTGTTCCACGATCAGAATCTCTTAATAAAATGGAGCTCCGCAATCACTGCCTTAAAAGGCTTTCTCATAATAAGGTCCCCTATCACTATACAATTATTGATTGTCTTCCAAAGACAGAGACTGGCAAGGTTCAAAAATATTTACTTACTAGCAATTGAATAATGTCTTCTAATACTAAAACTCTCAAAAATATCTTTAATGATTGATATATCCAAACGACTGGTACAAAAAGGATCTCCTTTTGAGTTACAGAATGCTGTTATTAAAGGCATACCATGTAAGATCTTTCCTTATGGACCAAAAACCCTGCAGGATGTTTTTTTAAAATCGGCTTCTTTTAAACAGAGCGAATTTATTATTAGTGGAGAAACGCGGTTAAGTTTTGAGAATGTGCTTGAACGGGCTCAAAAATTCGCTTATGTCCTGATACATCAATATGGTGTGAGAAATGGTGATAGAGTTGCCCTTATAATGAGCAATAGCCCTGAATGGGTAGTTGCTTTTTTTGCGCTTTATTTTGCAGGAGCAGTACCTGTAATCATTCATGCTGATGGCACGAAACCGGTAATAATCAAGACAATTGAGATTACAAATTGTGCTTTAGTTATTTCCGATTATACTAACATAAAAAAAATTGAAGAAAGCCATAGAGAATACTCAATCGTCCTTGTATCTGACAATAGTAATAAAGGGAAATCGCCAGAATACAATATTGAAAAAGAGAATAATAAAAAAATTGGTTATCTCAATTTGTTTGAAAGTGTAAATGATGATCATTTATTAAAATTTGATGAGATTCCGAAACCTGCCCCTGATGATGAAGCACTTATCTCATTTACATCCGGAACCACAGGAACACCAAAGGGTGTTGTACTAACTCACCGCAATATAACAACAGGGCTTATGAATATGATGCTCGGTGGTGCGCTTATGAGTTATCGTATTCCAAAGGTAAAAACAGTCAAAAAGCCTGTTCAAAAAAATATGCAACCAAGTTCTCTGTTGTTATCTCCATTATCACATATCGGTGGATACTCTCAGATTATGCTTATGTGTTACCTTGGAGGGAAGATTGTTTTAATGAACGAGTGGAATGCATCCCGCGCTGCAGAGTATATCAAAAATGAGAAAGTTCGATCTTTAAACGGTGCTTCAATAGATATGATAAGAGAATTACTAAGGTTCCGTGAATATAACGAAAACCTTGAAACATTGACAAATCTTAATATTAATGGCGTCGCTTTACATAAAGGATTTATTAATTATATTGCAGAAAAATTAACTGGTGTGATTCTAGCAACTGGATACGGTATGACGGAGACCTGTGGTTCAATCAGCAATGTCACGGGAAAAGAATTGTTAAATAATCCGAACTGGATTGGTCCAGTACTCCCCAGTGTTGATGTCAAGATTGTAGACGATTCAGGAAATGAACAACCTCCAGGTGTTCTGGGTGAACTTTATATAAAGGGCGCGATGGTTATGAAAGAATACTGTTCTGATCCGGATAGTACTAATAATGCGGTTAAGAACGGTTGGTTGAAAACAGGGGATTTAGGATATCTTGATTCAAATGGGAATCTTTATGTTACTGATCGAATCAAGGATGTAATTATTTGTAGTGGCCATAATGTTTTAGCTGGTGAATTGGAACATTTGGCAAACGACAACCCGTTGGTTGATGAAGCTGTTGCTTTCGGTATCCCCAACTCTGAAAGATGTGAAAAAATTGTATTGGCTGTATTGTCAAACAACATGTTTCAGAATGAGGAACTTAATTTAGACAAAGAGATATCATCAGGAATTAAAAAATATTCTGATAACATTAAAATTATCCGGGTTAGCTCTCTACCCCGAACGGCATCAGGGAAAGTCAATCGCAATGAATTAA
This sequence comes from Desulfobacteraceae bacterium, assembly GCA_050123415.1. Classification (GTDB taxonomy): domain Bacteria; phylum Desulfobacterota; class DSM-4660; order Desulfatiglandales; family HGW-15; genus JAAZBV01. The sequence goes on from JASFHE010000577.1 coordinate 2,730, forward strand.
GAAGACAGATTTTGGAGAGGATTTAGAAATTTTCGATATCAAAAAGAAAAGATGTAAGGTATGTAGAGCTCTACTTGAAACGAAGAGATTCTTGAGGCTTGGTACTAGATACTGGATATCATATGCTGAGTGGTGGATATTTGTTTCCGGATACCAAGTTCCGATTGATAAATACTTGTTTCTTGATCCAAATATCAAGCATTCTTCCGAGACCTAGTGTATGCAACCTAGAGTTTTTAGTCCAATACCCAGAACCCTGCATTTATATTGAATTGAGGCATATATGTATAAAGTAACCAGAAATTATCGAGTATCCAGTATCTATTCATTGTATGCAATAGAACCTACGCAAAACTTGATATCCCAATAAAGTGTATCAATCCGTGAGGAAACTAAGAGAGGATTTTCAATGTCAATAAATGATTCAAATAATAAAACACCACAACAACTCACAAAAACAGAAAACATTGTCAGTGGAATCTGGTCAGAGGTGCTTCAGCAGAGCACGATAAATCCAGAAGACAATTTCTTTGAGCTCGGTGGTGATTCCTTAATGACAATGATGGTAATGTTTCGCATTAATGATGAACTGCATATTGACATGCCGCCTTATACAATAAATCAATCGCCAACTCTTCATGAGTTTTGTGAAAGTATTGATAATCATATTAATTCAATTCAATCAAATGATCTTTATGAAGAAGAGGATTTTGATTCTATGGAAGTTGAGAGTGGTGTGATTTGATTACCATAAGGAAAAACTAACCACTATGGCACAAAGGTCGGGAAGACTGTAATTTATCTGCTTCAATCCGGGAAAAATCAAGAAAGTAAAAAATCTCAATATGTTGATCCCTTTACTGATCCTTATCTTTCTTAAAAGATCAGTAGAAAGATAAAACCTTAGCACTCTTCGCGTCTTTGCGGTTTAACTGCCAAGTTTGTTGAAAAAAGATTTGCCAGGAAACAACCATGAAAAATATCGCCAATGAAACACATTCAAAAAATTTATAAATGGATAACATACAAAAGGAACTAGATAATCTTTTAAGAAAAATAAAAGATGAAACCGGTGTGCCCGGCCTTTCTCTTGCATTAAATATCGGGACACAAAATATTGTGTCTAACATTGGAACAGTTTCTGTCGATAGTGATATTCCAATGACTGAGAATACTCAATTTCAATTGGGTTGTATCTCTAAGTTGTTTACTGCAATGGTTACTGCAGAATTATTTGAAGCTGGAAAGCTCGATCCAAATGATCCTATAGAAAAATATATTCATGAACTTAGGGGGACTCAACGAGGGAAAGAAATACAAATATGGCACCTTCTTTCACATACAAGCGGGTATAGAGGCCTTAATTTAGGTGACCCTAGAGTGGCCTTTTATTATACTTGGGAAAAATTTTTAGAGTTTTTTATTTCAACTCCTCAACTTTTTAAACCTGGATCCGTATTTAGTTATGAACATTCTGAATATGCCATGTTAGGAGAAATAATTCAAAGAATCACTGGCAGTGACATACTCGACCTCTACCATGAAATGATCATTGAGCCTTTGAAACTAAATACAGGTAGCATTCGAGTGGACCAGCGGGGTAGTGATGTTTATGCAGTAGATCATATATATGATCGCAATACCAAAGTGTTTGAACCACTAAAGCCAATACCCTATGCAAATTTTTGGAAAGCATCACTGAACAGCCTTACTATGAACACCCAAGATCTATTGACTATTGCTTCCACTATATGCGGAATAGTAGATTCACCGGCAACTATGTCTAAAAAGGCACTGAAGTTTGTTCAAAAGCAGTTTATAAAACTCCCTCAAACATATGGAAGCACTAGGCATGAACAGGTGCCAATCACCTTTGGTGCCGGCTGTGC
>JASFHE010000578.1:0-4598 GCA_050123415.1 Desulfobacteraceae bacterium
CTGGTTATGATGTCTATGCTGTTCATGCTGACTGAGAAAATCCGCCATAAAGACACTTATCCTTTGTTATCGTGTTCAGATATCGAGGAATTACTTGCACACTTTTACCTCGTCGCGACTTAAACAAGGAGGATGTTATTTTACAAATGGAATACCGCCATACTCAAAGGCAAAAAGCTATAGACTCTCACACACGTCGAAATAAATTATCGATCCACTTAGAATAAGCTATGTGGTAAAGTTACGAAGTCAAATTACTATACCCTGTTTTAATTATTATTTTGAGCAGCATATCATCTGCTCAATCTGAAACAGAAAAATAAATATATAATTACAGGATTGTTGATACAGGACAGGAAGATTTTTTAATAATTATCAGACAATCTTAAAGCCATCAAGGGGCCGGCCCTTTTACTTCCAGGATGCACAGTTCACAGGAAATGAACCCTCCTATAAAGATAATGGCGATGGAGGAATTACAGATATGGTAACCGGGCTGATGTGGCAAAAAAGATATGAAGTGATGTCCTATCAGGAGGCTGTCGAAAAAGTGAAAACATTCAGCCTTGCAGGACACAGGGGTTAGCGTCTGCCGGGTATTAAAGAGGTATATTCTCTGGTCATGTTCAGCAGTGTTGATGTAAGAAGCAGGGAGATGTAATAAGAATATTCAATTATGTGAGGCAGGTAAGAGATATTTAAGATTTATAGAATAAAGACATGAGGTTCCTATGTATCAGGAGTTGGAAAAATGTATAATTCGAGACTGGCAGATGGAGGATGCCCCATCGGCAGCCAGATATGCTGATAACAGAAAGATATGGCAAAACCTGCGGGACGGTTTTCCTCATCCATATACCGTCAGCGCCGCAGAGAATTTTATCATACAGGTGAACGGTGCAAAGCCCAGAACTGTATTTGCAATTGCAACTGATACTGAGACTATAGGCAGTATAGGCATTATGCCCGGGGTGGATGTCCACAGGTTTACTTCAGAGATAGGATACTGGCTGGCTGAACCGTTCTGGGGTAAAGGTATAATGACTGAAGCTGTCAGGTTTTTTACAGATTGGGCTTTCCAGGAGTTTAAACTTCATAGAATATCTGAGTCGCCCTATGCTGCAAACACCGCTTCGTGCAGAGTACTTGAAAAGGCGGGTTACCAGCGAGAAGGTATAGTACGTTCCGGTGCATTTAAGGATGGTAAAGTAGTTGATCAGCATCTGTATAGTATTATCAGGGTAAGAGCTGAATCCTGATTTAGCAGCACTTTCCGTCATTCCCGCTTGCCCTGTTAAATTTCCCGGAGGGGCTCCTGTTTAACAGGGCGGGGCGGGAATCCATTTGATTTTAAGAAAGGTAAATTTTGTATATGGCAACCGTCAAACAACACTACGAAAAAGTTTTAGCCGATGTCTACTCATGGATGTACGGCGGATTTAAGTACAGATTGCAGCATAACAGGGAATTCCTGAATAATCATCATTTGACACCAAAGGGATCCGCTCTTGCAGTTGATCTTGGCGCGGGGTGCGGATTCCAGTCTATCCCTCTTGCCGAGGCAGGATATTCTGTTACCGCGATTGATATGAATTCCAGGCTTCTGGAAGAACTCAAGGAGAATTCCGGGGAGCTTTCAATAAAAACTGTCCGGGATGACCTGCTGGATTTTGACAATGTCGTAAAAAGTAGTGTGGAGTTAATTGTCTGCACGACTGATACGATTCTGCATTTAGACTCAAAAGATAAAGTGTCTTTGCTTTTTACAAAGGTATTTACAGCACTGGAGCCTGAAGGGAAGTTTATTATTACCTTCCGCAATCTTACCCATGAATTAAAAGATCAGGATAGATTTATACCTGTAAGGAGTGATGAGAATACAATCTTCACATGCTTTCTCGAATATGAACCTGATACAGTAAAGGTACATGACATTATTTACAGAAAGATAGGCGGGGAATGGAAACTGTTTAAAAGTTTCTATCGCAAGCTTCGTTTATCAAAAGAATGGGTTGAAGAAAAATTGCTGGAATGTGGGTTCAGGATAATTGAATCCTGTGTGAAAAATGGTTTCATTACGATTATAAATAAGAGGTTTTAAAATGAAATCAGTTATAATAACACTCCTTATTATTTCGTACTCCACAATATCGCTGGCAAAAGATTTTCAGGAGCGTACAGACTGGGGACATTTTTTTACAGATCAAAAAGTCGAAGGCGCTATTGTCATTGTTGACGAGCGTTCAGGTAGTCATTGGGTATGTAATAAGGCACGTGCACAAAAACGTTATTCTCCTGCTTCAACCTTTAAAATACCCCATACGCTTTTTGCCCTTGATGCAGGTGCTGTTAAAGACGAATTCCAGATTTTTCCATGGGATGGCAAAAAGAGATATATGAATCCTGGAACAAAGACCAGACAATTCGTTCATCAATGAGGGATTCTGTCGTATGGGTATATCAGCAGTTTGCATTAGCAATCGGTAAAAAGGCAGAAAAAGCTTATCTAAAAAAGATCAATTATGGAAACGCGGATTTTACCGGCCCTGTTAACTATTTCTGGCTTGATGGAAGCCTTAAAATATCAGCATTTGAACAGATAGCATTTTTACAGCATCTTTACAGAAATGAATTACCCTTTTCCGTTGAACAACAGCGTCTTGTAAAAGATATCATGATAGTCGAAGCACAAAAATACTGGATACTCCGGGCAAAGACAGGCACTATTGTAAGTGCGAAGCCGGGATTTGGTTGGTATGCGGGGTGGGTGGAACACACGGGTGGAGCTGTCTTTTTTGCGCTTAATATTGATATTGTTAAGGACGAGGATATACCGAAACGAATAGGGATTGCCAAAGATGTGCTTCGGTCGATAAAAGGATTAGAATGAAATACTAAAGATTTTGGATTTTCCGACTTGAGCGAATCCTGAGCTTGACTAGCCAATTCTAGGTGGGGTGTAAAACCCAATGTTGTTGACTTAGCGCGCAATTTAAAAATTCAGGTACATATAACATACATTATATAGCCAACCACGGAGGACACGGAGATCACAGAGATTTTATCTTTTAAGTTTTTACTCCGTGCTCTCTGTGCTCTCCGTGGTGAAAATTTAATCTATCGTATTTACTCCAATGTGAATTCAGGCTTGATTCAACAGTATTGGGCATAAACCCCCACGTTTTTAGATTTTCTTAGGGTGGCATTTTATATGCCGCCTGGTATTTATAGGTAATTGCTTTTCCTTACCCCTTCACACCCAAATACTTCTTCACATCATAGCAACCCGCATGACGCGCTAATGCTCCGAAGGTTCCAAGGGTAAGTCCGCTGGGTGGTGTGTCACCAATCTCGTTCACACCATAAAAACAGCCGCAGTCATGCATGGTTCTTTTATTAAAAACGATTGTTCCCTGGCTGCCATTGCATGCCTCTTCAATCCATGTAAATAAATAGATATCTTCCCGCAATTTTACGTATTTGCATGGCGAACTCCACATCATGCCGGGTACATCATTTTTGTAAATAATAGTCCATGAATATGAGCAAGGTGTGCTGTATACATGAATTGATGACATGAAATCACTGTATGACCATGTAAATGATGTACCAACCAGTTCGTCTGTGAAATGGTGCCTGAACATATCCGGTGCCTTAATACCATCCATCTCAATAATGCCGAATAACACCTCCTGTGATACTTCATTTGCCATGTATTCTGATCCAAGTTTGGAACAAACGCAGGTACTAAGTCCATTGGCAAGATCCAGGACAATGAAAACGCTTTCATGCGGTCTGGTATTGCTATGAGGGTTCACAAATACGATCATATCTTCGGCCGGTTCAAATGCCTCGTAAAGCTCTTCATGCCATGTGTCTTTTCTCTCGCAGCAGTAGCGGAGCTTCTTTATTTCATCGAACTTATATTTCCAGACAGGGCCTCCATTATCATATCGGACAGTAAGTTTTTTCCCGATAAGATATTCACTGAGCGGCATTTTGTTCCCGAAGGTTCCTGAATCCATGACACCTGCATCTCCAAATGGAGGAGGACTTAGCTGAACAATCTCATGCACACGTTCTTCTGCTAATGGAGGATGGTCTTTCAATGGGCGATACACAGGTCTGAATCCTTTCTTTTTTTACATTGGAGGTGGAGGGGGAGGTTCTTTACCTTCCGACATCGGGGGTGTTTTCATCTCATATACTATTTCCCTGCCATGATCATCAAAACTATGGAATTGTGCAATCTGCCCTGTTATTTCTCCGGTTCCCCTGAACATGTAATATTCAAGTTCATCCTTTTCATTAAACCCGAGCCTTACACCTGCCTGCTTTAATGTGAAAAGATCAACGATGTACATTGTCATTATGCCTGAGAATTCACATTCTACACGGTCATATAAAAATATATTTTCATCTATCTGGATATAGTCTGTGGGGGCACAGTATATCAGCTGGTCATTATTGCGGGTTAATTCCAGAAAAGATGAGTAGGTGTCGAATGTCACATTAAAAAAACGAAGTTAAAGATAAATAATTCAGTATAGATTGACAAAGTATAAATAAATATCGGAATAAAAAGCCTTCTAAGTGGA
>JASFHE010000579.1:0-4592 GCA_050123415.1 Desulfobacteraceae bacterium
TTCTAAAACAGAGGAAGGAAAAATACTCACAAAAGATATTCCATTCAGGATGGTGCGGTATATCACACAAACAAGAAAACAAAGCGGCAGATGGGAAAACACCCAGGAAAATGTCTTCTGCATGAATGCGCTGGTTGAATACAGCAAAATATATGAAGGTATAAAACCGGATATGAAGATTAAAGCATTTATTGGAGATAATTCTTTGGGGAACACGGAATTTAAAAATGTGACCGATACTCCTGTTGAATTGACAAAACCAATTGAGAAGAATGATCCGGGAAGGCACACTCAGGCGAAAATTATAAGGGATGGCAAAGGCAGATTCTATTACACCGTGGGGATGTCCTACGCTCCAAAGGAGTTGAGAAAAAACAATATAAACGCGGGTATTGATGTCAGGAGGGAATACAGTATAGAACGTGACGGCGAATGGATGCTTTTAAAAAGCCCCATGAAGATAAAGAGGGGAGAGCTTGTGAGGGTAGACCTTTATGTTTCCATTCCTGCTGCCAGAAATTTTCTTGTGGTGGATGACCCGGTACCCGGAGGACTTGAGCCTGTAAACAGAGACCTCGCAACCGCGTCTACAGTGGATGCGGATAAAGCGAAATCGGATTATGCAAAGGACTCATGGTTCTTCCATTACGGAGAGTGGTCATATTACGGGATGTCGAGATGGAGTTTTTATCATAAGGAACTGCGTCATCATGCGGCAAGATTCTATTCGGAATATCTGCCGGCAGGCAATTATCACCTGTCATATACAGCACAGGCGATTGCAACAGGAGAGTTTACAGTCATGCCTACACACTCGGAGGAGATGTATGATCCAGATGTATTCGGCAAGAGTGCACCGGCTCTGTTGAATGTGGAAAAAATAAAAGATTGAACCGCTAAGACGTCCGCCGTCGTCCCGAAGAATTGATCGGGACTATGGCGTGACAGGCTAAGACCGCTAAGAAATCCTTTTTAGTTTTTAAAATTTAAAATCTTTGTTTTTCTTTGCGTTCTTAGCGTCTTGAGAGAGCAAAGCGAACGGGCGGTTAAGTTTTAACAAAATGATATAACTGGAGAGATAGTCATGAAAAAAAACATCATCAGATATATCCGGAATTTCTTTAGTGGCAGAATAATAAAGGGCGCTGCTATTGCCATCTCACTGCTCGGTTTCACCCTTGTATGGACAACCCTGGCTGGTCTCAAGCCCATATCCCCCAGCCTTGTTCCTGACACCTCTGACATCAGCAGGATGCGTGTGCTGGATCGAAACCATACACCGCTTAATATAACCTATCAAAACCAGTGGAACACACATGACTATGTTCTGCTATATGAAATACCTGAATTTCTGCAGCAGGCTTTTATAATCTCGGAAGATAAAAGGTTCTTTCACCATTCGGGTGTAGACTGGGCAGCCAGATTAAACGCGGCACGACAAAACCTGAAGGCAATGAACAGTGTAAGGGGCGCGAGCACCATTACGGAACAGGTTATTAAAATGCTCCACCCCCGCAAAAGGACACTGTGGGCACGCTGGCTTGAAGGGTTTGAGGCCCGTATACTTGAAAGGTTCTACTCAAAGGCTGAGATACTGGAATTTTACCTTAACGAAGTTCCATATGCATCAAACCGGAGAGGGGTTGTTCAGGCAGCGCGTCTTTTCTTTGACCGTGACCTTGATACCCTTAGCAGAAAAGAGATGCTTACTCTCGCTGTAATGGTAAGGGCGCCATCAAGATTTGATATCAGAAAAGGCACAGACAGGGTAACCGGTCGTGTAACCAGACTTGCCGGGCTGGCGGTTAAAGAGGGATTGATAGATAAAAAGACATCCGAAGATATTCTAAAGGAAGATATCCGCTTAAGAAATTCTGATCTTGCTGTAGATGCAGGGCATTTTGTGGATTTTATCTTCAGTAACAGCAGCGGCTCTATAAATCAGTCACACGGTCAGATAATAACAACCCTGGATTCATCCATTCAGCAGAAAGCCAAGACTTTCCTGGACAACCAGATAAAAACCCTTTCTGCTAAAGGTGTAAAAAACGGCGCGGTTCTGATAGTTGACAATATGACAAGAGAGGTTCTTGCGTGGGCTGTAAACGGAACAAGGTCAAAAGACATACCGGGTAGCTGGATAGATGCAGTAACAACACCCCGGCAACCGGGTTCCACACTTAAACCCTTTGTTTACGCACTTGCACTTGAAATGGGATGGTCAGCCGCTACTATTATAGATGACTCACCGCTTTCTGAGCCTGTCGGCACAGGCCTCCATTCCTATAACAACTACAGCGGGATACACTATGGAAAACTCCCCTTGAGGGAATGTCTTGGAAATTCACTTAATATTCCTGCCCTGAAGGCTCTCCGATTTGTCGGAGTTGAAAACTTACTCTCCACCCTGCATCATATTGGAATGGAAAGTCTTCGGCAGCAGCCTGATTTTTACGGTGACGGTCTTGTCCTGGGAAACGGAGAGATAACCCTGTTCGAAATTGTCCAGGCTTATTCAACACTCGCAAACAGGGGGATTTATTCTCCGCTTAAGGCCATGATGAATGAAATACCGGGCACAGGAGAATATCCTGTAAGAATATTCTCCCCTGAAGTCGCATCATTAATGGGAAACATACTTTCGGATTCAAGTGCCAGAAGGCTGGAGTTTGGTTCGGGCGGAGTCCTTAACTTCACTGTCCAGACAGCAGTAAAGACCGGCACATCGAATGACTACAGGGATGCCTGGGCAGTAGGATACAATAACGACTATACTGTAGGAGTATGGATGGGAAACCTTGACCGAACAGCCATGGACAGAATTACCGGCGCAAAAGGTCCCGGGATTGTACTTCGGTCAATATTTGCCGAACTGAATCGTAACCATGACACCAGGCCGCTTTACCTTAGCCCGAAACTTGTCCTGCGAGACGTATGCAGAGATACAGGCCTTCCTGCAGATGGTTGTCTATCTTACAGCGAATGGTTTATCCCCGGATCAAAGTCTGACACGATCGTAGATAACCACGTAAATCCGGAAGAAAAAGTAGAAATGATTCAGCCATCTCCAGGTCTGCGCCTTGCAATGGACCCTCGCATACCTGACGATCATGAATCCTTCATGTTCAGCCTGTCAGGCGTTCCGGATAATTCAAAGATTGAATGGTATATTGATAATAAGCTTACGGCAGTAACTGAGTCCGGTGATTATCTATGGCCCATGAGCAGGGGAAACCATACTGTTATGGCAAAGGTTTATACTCAAGACAATAATCAAAAATCAGAAACACAGGATGTGGCTTTTTTAGTGAAATAGCATCCTGTTTTTTCGCACTTATTTCATTCTTTATTCATATTTATTTCATATCCCTCATTTATAATTCATTCAAACACTCAAATAAGGGAGAATAATATGGGAACACTGAATGATTCATATATCGGTCAAATACGAGTCAAATACGGTCCTGACATGGTAATTGAAACTGGAGTAAGAATAATAGTAAGGGATTTCGCGGGAAGAATCCTGTTGGTTAAGCGAGCTGATAAAAAAAGATGGGGAATTCCCGCAGGCTGTGTCGAGCCGGATGAAAGTATAAAAGAAGCAGCCCGGCGTGAGGTATTTGACATAACAGGCTTAAGTGTTGGCGCATTAAAACCATTCGCCTATTATTCAGACCCCGTATATCAAATAGAATGCCCCGACGGGGAAAAAGTTCAGCAGTATACAATGGCTTTTGTAACGGAGGATTTTTCAGGAGAACTGCTGAAAGCGACAGACGAAATGTCTGATACATGTTTTTTCTTTATTAATAATTTACCGGATATGGATGATGTCTGTATCGAAACAGTACAGGATCTATTCCGGTACGAAGGTTCAATAATATTAAAATAAGCAATACTGAAATTTTTAAAAAAGGGCGAAAAATTTTTCGCCACTACATTCTTTAAAAACATTGAGTTCAAAACGCTGAAGTTGAGTCGAATAGGTAATTTCACGAGGAGCTTATATATGGAATCGGTTAAAAATAAAATGAAAACTTTAACAATACTTTTTACAGTCCCATGTTTATTCGTATTAATTTGCATATGCGCTGATACCGGCAGGCTTCCTGATTTTATTAAAGCATTTTACTGTTTCCCGTTTGGTGATAAGGTTGGACATATACTTATTATGGGATTTTTTACATTCATTTTTCAGCTTTGTTTTACTTCAAATAAAAAGTTAATAAGGCAGGATTAATAGATATCCATACCATTGATATAACCATTAAGGTTGACCTCGTTAACTCTGACCCTGAAAATAACTTTTTTCGAGAAAACTATTATAATGGATTGACTAAAGCCTATCTGCGGAAGGAAGTTGCGCAAAAATTATCAATTGCTCAAAAACTGCTCAAATCAAAATTCCCCTAAGCTATGAATGGTGGCATTTCAATGGAATGCCAAAAAATGAAGTTCGGGAAAAGTATCAAATAATTGAATAAAAAATCAGTAATTTCCGGTTAAGGACTTGCATAAGGTTCCGATTTTTCGCCACTTACAACTTGTTGTGATTCACCTATGCTACTTGATGCCAATCGAATTTCATTCTG
>JASFHE010000580.1:0-4584 GCA_050123415.1 Desulfobacteraceae bacterium
TAGTGCCCATCCAAAAACTAAAGTTTTTGTTCGGAAGCTGTCAGCACTCAGCGTTCAGCTTTTAGCAAAAAGCTTTTAAAATAAAGACTTAGCTGACGGCTGATAGCTGAATGCTGAAAGCTCCATCCAGAAATTAGCTCTTTCTGGATGGACACAAGTTAGCTGTTTATATTTATTATCCTGAGGGCAGATCAATCATGATTGGGTATAAACAGCGCTGTCATCCAGGTCCGCCTTATTGTTACTTGCCCATAACTTCGCGGTTTATCAGCATATAAGTAGTATGTATAAGTCCCTGCCCCTGAGACATTATATAATCTGTTCAACGAAAATGAGCCATATACATCGGATGTATTAGTCGATCCGAAATCCGTTATTATGGTTAAGCAGGAAGCATCCGGATCTGAAGGATCTGGAGGATCTGGAGGATTTGGGTTTGTTGAAAACCATATTCTGGCAAGATCTTCGCTGGTGGTATCATAACTAACAACTCCGGAGACATTCAGAATTATTTTTCCTGCGGACGGTACTGTAATGGGTAAGGTCAAGATATGGTAAGAAAGATTATTGATGCTCAAAGTAATATCTTCACTGGCATCTATGGCATCTATGGCTGCATGGGTTGCAACCGGATAAGGTATGCCGGTGAGCCCTGATCCGTCTCCCTCAAATGCATCCGCGGTTACAGTTCCGTAAACATCCAGCTCTGTAGCCGGAATGTCCGTTCCAATGCCAACCCTGTCATTAGTATTGTCATAATACATTTCCGCCCCGGCAGCGTCGCCATCATTATTATATATAAACTGCCCGGATGCTCCGCCTACAGGCCCTGCCGGCCCCTGTTCCCCCTGCTCGCCCTGAGGCCCTTGCGCTCCCCTGTGTCCCGAAACACCCTGTGGGCCCTGTTCACCTTGAGGCCCTTGCTGGCCTTGTACTCCCTGAATTCCTTGCTCTCCCTGGATGCCCTGTTCTCCCTGTCCTCCAGGCCTGCCATTGTCCCCATCTTCAAAGCAGGCTGTACAAAACATAACTATTCCAATAACTATCAATAATCTGGTTATTACTTTAAAAACAGGATTTAAAATGTGTATCTGATGAAGATATGACAAATATTATTCCATCATTGCCCATAAATATTTATGAAATAAAAATGTGAGTCAATCATGTTGCTTGTTAAAATTGTTAAAAAGGAATGTAACTAATTGAATATGCAGGTTTTTATTGTAGTGGCATAAGGCTGGATTAATAACTCAAGGAATACCAAATTTTCTATTATCCCGGATATATCCATGGCCCTATAACCAAGAAGGGCATGCCTTAAAGATATATCTCCCGCGTAATATTTTTCGTGCAGCTCAAATAGTCGTCTGCCTTTGATATCGTAGCGTGATACCTTGTGGACAGCAAAAGTGTTAATAAGATAGGATATGTAATTCTGGACTGTTTCAACTCCTACTCTCATTCTTTGTATAAGTTTCTTGTATACATGAATATTTTCTCATATCATGCAAAAGTTTTCTGTATACAGGAAGCTTATCTTATTATTTAAAAAGTCAAGAATATTTAAACTCAACAATACTCTGATAGAATCAAACCTGCATGCGCAATCGAACCAGGGCAGTCTCCAATTGTTCTCTGGCCGGAGAAGGAGAATCACAATTGGCCAGGACAAAATCTGCGGTTTGAATAATCCTCCGCCAATTAGGTCTTTGGGGAATTGTCTGAAGATGCAAATACTTATCCAGGGTCTGAGTCCGCTGCCATCCGTCCTGGTTAGTATAGACTTTCCAGAGTCTGGATTGAACGGCCAGCTCGAATTTCGTTGATCCGGTTGCCTCGGTCCAATAGGCCAGGGCCAGGGTCATGACTTCCAGGACAAGCCCTCGTTTATTACCGGAATCCAGATTTTGGGTCAGAGATTGATTCACTCTGGCCAGGGTGTTTTCAATCATATCCAGTTCATCTATAAATCGGGGATCTTTTTCCCTGATCAATGGGCTGATATTGTTCAGGGATTCTTCCATGGATCGTATCCTGCCCAGGTTGAAATTGATCTCCCTGATAATATTCAGGCTTTGGGCGGCGAACTGACGTCCTGATTCCCTTTGATTTTTTTCCGGGGGTTCCTTTATTATCAGCAAAAAAATCCGTTCCTCTTCCAGATCCAGCAATGTCATCAAAACCTCAACGATCAATTCGGACCCGTCCGCCCTTTTCAGGCGGAGCTGTTCCAAATCCCGGGTCAATCCTGTTTCCCGGTGTTTTTTTAACTGATCTTCCCTTAATTTCGTCAGTAAATCATCTTTTTCAGAGTTGATTAATTCCAGGACTGATTGACCCAGCAAATCCCGGGCCTGATACCCCAAAAGGATTTCACATGCCCGGTTACAAAAACTGATCTCCTGACTTTCATTAACCGCCAGTAACGCATCTTCAACTGCGTTAAGCAGACTGCTTAAACGCTGCTGCAGCAATTGCAGTTCCTGTTCTGTCTGTTTGCGCTGTTCCAGTTCTTTGCGCAGGCTTAAATTTTCCCGCAGGGTGCTGTAAGCATGTTTGAGCCTGAGCTGTGCGTTCACCCTTGCCAGAAGCTCATTTTTGATAAACGGCTTAATCAGGTAATCATTAATCCCGAGCTTAAAACCCTGGACCAGTTCATTCATCCCGCTTCTGGCTGTCAGCATTATAATGGGCAATTCAGATGAGGAAAACTGTTCCCTGATACGCCGGCAAACCTCAAACCCGTTCATTCCCGGCATCATGATATCCAGGAGAACAAGGTCCGGCAGATCATTTTGGTCAATTTTTTCCAATGCCTCCGGGCCGTTATTTACCGGAATTACCGAAATATCAGGAGAGGAGAGATGATTGCATATAATTTGTAAAATCAGTGGATCATCATCAATAACAAGGATCCGGTTCCCGGCCTCTTCGTGAGATATTGACTCGATCGAATCGATTATTGGCGCGATTACTCCTGTGAACCGTGATGGCGGAAACAGGAGCCGGCTCCTGTCCTGATCGATTCGCGAATCATATACCGGTTCAGGTTCAAAAGTTGTTACGGGCAGGGTGAAGCTGAAAACAGAGCCATGACCCAATTCGGACTCTACCCGGATACTGCCGCCGTGCAATTCAACCAGACGCCTGGTTATTGAAAGTCCCAGACCGGTGCCGCCACGGGAAACGGAGCTGTCGTTTTTAGCCTGCTCAAAGGATTGGAAAATATTGTCAAACCGGTCAGCCGGAATACCAATGCCTGTATCTGAAACCTTGATCTCCAGCATGGAATCCTTTTCCTGTGCCGATACCTTGATCCAGCCCTGATCTGTAAACTTTATGGCATTGCCGATAAGGTTATAGAGAATTTGCTGCAGGCGGTCTTCATCACCATATACTGCCGTGGTTTTTTCAGGGATTTCATTTTTTAACTCAAGGTTTTTTGTGTCTGCAAGCTGTTGAGAAACGGTAATGACCATATCGGTCAGGGCCCGTATATCCACTGATTTTTGATGTAACTGAATATCCTGGTTTTTGAGCTGTGAAAAATCCAGGATATCATTAATCAGATTGGCCAGCCGTGTGGCGCCGGATATGATAATGGAGAGACTGGCTGATATGGCTGCCGATGGTGACTGTTTTCGGATTCCATCCTTAATCGATTCGGCAATACCTATAATTCCGGTCAAAGGAGTCCGTAATTCATGGGAAGTATTGGCCAGGAATTCATCCTTGAGTTTATCGAGACGGGACAGGATAATATTTTTTTCTTCCAGTTCATTTGACAATGTTTCCACTGCTGTAAAAGAATTGGCAAATCGCCTTGAAAGCACAATGGACTGCATCATGATCATGATAAAAAAGCCTAGAGGTATAAAATACCCTGTATAAATAATCATATTGTCATAAAGAACATCGTTAATACCGGCCAGAAAAAACGCGCTGAAACCGGTTATCATCATAATAACGCCCTGACGTTTATGGGCAAGGGCCCGGGTCATTATAAAAAAACCATACAATCCCACTGATACAGAAATAAGTTCATAGGGCAGTACGGAGTATGATGCAATTTTTGAAGGAAAGATCATGGCAATAAAAATAAAGAACAGTCCTGTAATCCATGTAATTTTAAGTATTTTTTCGGAACTTTCTTTCGGGTAAAGGAGTGAAATGAAATTAAAAAAAACAGGGATACATAAGTACCAGGTTATTAACTCAAACTTATAACTGACAGCCCAGGAAAACTCAGGAAACAGGAGTGTAATGAACTTTCCCCCCATGCCCTCAAACGGAATCCTGAAGCACCACAACAGGCAGACCGCGCCAAAATAAAGTGGAGTAACATCTTTTCTGCGCAGCAGATAAAAGATTAAATGATAAATTCCGATAACAAACAGGCCCCCGAATAACAAAAAATTATGGGCCCACATTAAAGTTTGCTCTCTTCTTAAGAGGCGCTCGCTGCCGATTGAAATTCTGTGAAAAGGCCCGCCCTTATTGAGATAACAATTGGATACCTGCAGGATTATTTGAATTGTTTGATTCTCTGAATTGACAGGAGTTAATTTAACCCTGGAGGAGGGA
>JASFHE010000581.1:0-4584 GCA_050123415.1 Desulfobacteraceae bacterium
GATTATAAAACTTCAAAGTATAAAAAATACCCCGTCCTTTATATGCTGGATGGAGCATATCATTTCCATCATATTACCGGTGCTGTTCAAATGCTTGTGAAAGCAAAACGTATACCTCAAATAATTGTTATTGGAATCCCATACATAGACTGGGACCATCGTGAGCGAGATTTATGGCCCACATCCGTAAATGGTCGACCTCCTGTTGCTGCTGCAGATAAGTTCCTGGCATTTATTAAAGAAGAACTAATTCCCTTTACTGATAAAAACTATCGCACTGATCCATATCGGATACTGCTTGGTCATTCAAGTGCCGGATTGTTCAGTATATATACGTTAATAGAAAATCCTGAACTCTTTAATACTTATTTATCGAGCAGCCCCAGTCTATACTGGGATGACCGAATGATTTTTAAAAAAATGGAATCCTTCTCATTAAAAAAATCGAATTTAAAAAGAAAACTTTTTTTGAGTGTAGCAGACGGAGATCGTGACCAAATAAGGATATCTGGCATTGACTTTGCTGATCTTCTGGAGAAAAAGAAACCTGAAGGATTGGAAGTGCAATACAGTTACATGGAAAATGAAGATCATGGCTCGGTTATCCATCCGGCTTTTTATAACAACATTGAAAAACTTTTTCGTGACTGGCGCCTTACATCCGAACAAATTGAGTCCATGTCGGCCGGGCAGATAAAAAAATATTATCGGAACCTGTCAAATAAATTTGGATATAAAAAAGTGCCACCCTGGGCAATCCTGACAGTAGCCCGTCAGGTGACTTTTGCCGGTAAAAAAGAGAAATCTCTGGAAATATTAGAATTTATTCTGGATCAGCACCCCAATGAATCAGAGGCCCATTTTCTGAGCGGGTATTTCAATGATATCGAAGGAGAACTGGACTTAGCCAGAGAAAAGCTTGAAACTGCCATGTCATTGATTGATGAAAGCGACAGTAAATATCCTATATACAAGGAAAGCTATGACCTGTTATTAAAGAGAATCAAGGAATCAAAACCTTTAGAATAAAAAAACTATATTCGGGTGAATTAATTACCACTAATAAAGCATTTATTAACCTTATGGTGACGGGCACTGCGTGTTCGTTAGTTTTTCGTTGGCATGAATAAAAAATGAAAATTCAGACTGTTTCAGAAAAATATCTGGAATGGAAACAATCTGCTGCAGGTGACAATGTAAAAACCACGCTGCCACTGAGTAGTACGTTATCAAAGGAGATAAGTCATGATATCCACAGTGACCGATGAAACCCGGGCATGTTAATAGTCAGGAAGTCCAAGTGCTATGGATGAAATAAACTACAATGATATTAAGGTCCTATTTCTCGAAGTTGGCAATCGTATTAAAGACTTCAAGCAATGGTTTGATAAACAGGAGTTAAAGCCAGACATAAAGGAGGGCATTGATATGGAATTTTAAAAAAAATCAGAGTTAAACAACTCCATTTTTTATAAGTTGCAGGGTTACAAGGGGACTATCCCTTTTTTAAATTTTTTATACATAAAGGAGTCATTTGACATGAGAAAAAAAATTAAATGCATCGGTTTCTACTTTTCGTTTTTATTCTTTCTTACATTGATTGGAAGTTGTGTCACCAGCGGTCCAATATATTATCCAAAATCATTGGAGACGACACCGATCACAAAATTAGTGAAAGTAAAAATTCCGGATACCGAGAAAATTGTGATGATTGATAATAAAAAGGTAAGTTCTGCTCCGATCGTTTATGTTTTACCCGGGCCCCACACTTATACTTTTAGAATCAAATATCGTTCATCTACTTACTGTAACGGTCCCTCATATGGTTTAAAAGCGGAGCGTGATTTTCTTGTGGAAGATGGTAAAGTAAGCAGTGTTGTCACTATGGATGGGAATTATAAAATAGATGTTTCTGCCAAAGAAGGGCAGACCGTCGAATTCAAACTGACCCCTGAGCCCGACTGCAAGTCCAAGATCATGGAATACTTTAAAGTAGTGGTTTCGCAATAATTATTACAAAGGGGGACACTGCAAATTTAGTTATCCAGCCTTGAATCTTAAAATCCGGCAGCATCCCGGTTTTAATTATTTTCATGGAAAACACGCATTCCAACAATGCTGTAGAAAGCAGACCGGATCTGCAGAGAGGTTGATCATGGAAAAAGGAAATCACGGGACAACGGATCGAGCCAGCTTTGATATCCTCAAGATAACGCGACCAGATCCGGTGCGGTATCTGGGTCATCAATGAAATCACAATCACCTTCGAGAATATCCAGAATGTAACTATCAGGCAGGGCCCCCCTGCAGCGTTTTTTCGGTATTTCCGACATCAGGGTCCATACCGCCGGTGGCGGCTCAGGCGCACAAGGTCCTGACGGTTCACAGGCTGGTTTCTCACACCAGGGCCTGCTGGAAGGGCTCGCCGATGCAAGGACCATCAGGGATCTCATCCTGAACCGACTGCGACAGTCGAAGTCGGCCGGACTGGGTGATGATGAGCAACAGGCACACAAGACAGACTGGACACCGCAGCAGGTAGCCGTGTTGACAGAAATCCGGGATCTCATCCGGAAAATATAGTGCTCTTAAATAACGTAAAACCAGGATCACTAAGCACAGATGACTGTTTCAAAAAGAATGGAAATGATGTCTATGAAATCATTGATGCTTTTAGGTATAAAAAGATCACTATCGATTTTTGTCTGCAGGCTGTCATTTCTTCTTCCTGTTTTTTAATATCAAAAAATGTGATATAGATCTTTAAAAAGTCTTTCTTTCATATGTTATTCAAAATAAATTGACAGTGTGTTTTAACCCGTACCTTCAAGCATGGAGAAAGAATATGAAAAAGCTAATATTCAACCTTACACAAAAAAGTTTCTTTTTAAGCCTGGCCTGTATTTTTCTTCTGAATATCAATGCATGGTCACAGGATAAGAGTCTGGCACCAGGGATTAACGACAGGTTCAGGCAGCAGCCGGACCAGTCGATAAAACAATTTGATTTTTCCAGCAGCGACCCGAATCAACAGAAAGAAATACTGGAGGCCTGCAGACTTAAACCTGGGATGGATGTCGCTGATGTTGGGGCCGGAAGCGGAGTTCATGCGCGCATTTTTGCCGAAAAAGTATTACCCGGAGGAAAAGTCTATGCAGTTGATATAGTAAAGGAGTTTCTCGATCATATTAATAAGACAAACAACGAAAATGGAATTAAAAATGTCCGATGTGTCCTTGGATCAGATAAATCATGTAATTTAAAGCCCTCTTCAGTTGGTCTGGTATTTACTTGCGATACTTACCATCATTTCGAATATCCATTCAAGATGATGGCCTCAATAAGCGAGGCCCTTCGCCCAAACGGCCAGTTTGTTATTATCGATTTTAAAGACAAATCATGGCATGTCCGCGCAGACAGTAAGACGGTTATAGAAGAGATAACTAAATCAGGTTTTAAATTGATTGAAACCAGGGAATTCTTAAATATGTTTTTTCTGGCACGCTTTACAGTAGTTAAATAGTGAGGAAGGACATGGACTATTGGAAAGGGACAGCAAATGAAGATTACAACTTTGATTGAAAATGATTGTTTAGATGCTTCTTCAGAACTGATCTCCGAATGGGGACTATCTTTACATATTGAGTATGACGATCATTCAATACTGTTCGATACAGGCCAGTCAGGCGCTTTTGCCGACAATGCTGAGCGCCTTAATGTTGATATCAGCTCGGTTCAGGTAATGGTGTTGTCTCACTATCATTTTGATCATGGCGGTGGGCTGAAAAGGTTTTTTAATATAAATTCAAAAGCGAAAGTTTATCTTGCAGAATCTTCCAGCGTTGACTGTTATGCCAAGACCTATAAACTTGTTAAGAAATATATAGGTCTTGACGCATCTGTTCTTTCGGAATTTTCTAATAGATTTGTTTATGTCAGTGAACCAGCCGAGATACTTCCCAATGTTTTTGTCTTCCATAAAATACTGAATAGTCACCCTAAACCAATCGGTAATGATCGGCTGTATTTGAAAAAAAGCGGGAAACTTGTCCATGATGATTTTTCCCATGAGATTGTAATGGCCATCAGGGACAATGACGGGCTTGTAATTTTTACCGGCTGTTCTCATAACGGTCTTCTTAATATGGTGGATACCGTTTCTGAAAAATTTGAAGGAATTCCAATTAAAGCTGTAATAGGCGGCTTTCATCTTGTCTCCTCGCCGCCCTTATATGCAATGGCCGGCAGCAGGGAGGAAGTAGAAGAACTTGGCAAAGCCGTATTAAATTATCCGGTTGACATGACATTTACCTGCCATTGCACAGGTAAAAAAGCATTTGAGGTTTTAAAATCTGTAATGGGCAATCAACTCACAAGTATAAAAACTGGAAGCTGTTTTGAAATTTAACCGCGAATAAACGCAAATGGGCACAAAATATAAAACCTTGATCGCACTTCAGTCAAAATACCACCGCCAGAGGCCTATAATAACGAAATCCAGGTGAAATTAACAATCCGATGGCAATGACTCACAACCAAACAGGCAGGCGAGTGACTGAACAGCATTAAGTAAAATTGCTGGTT
>JASFHE010000582.1:0-4579 GCA_050123415.1 Desulfobacteraceae bacterium
GTTCTTCAATTGTATCAGCGGTTACGGCATAGCCTTTTGCTATCTCTGCAGAATTATCTTTACTGCATGCAAAGCCCTCCATCTGGGCGGAAAATCCCAATCCAAACCATAATGGCCCGCTCAACCGGGTATCTTCATCTATGATCGAATGGATTGGAAACGGTGTTTTCTCTCTTCTGTATGCGCCGTTTTCCTTTACCATTCCGCAGAATTCAGGTCTATGGCCGGGCCACGGACCATGAGGCGGCTGCCAAAATTCATCCTTATATCGCCTGCTGTCTGCTCCTACACAAATATACCCTCCCTTAAAACAGAAAAATCCAACTGAAGCTTTATAATCAGGGATTTTACAGAATGTGTGCCACGGGGCAGCACAGGAACCCATATTTACAAGATCGGCGCCAACTGCCATACACATCCTTATCCCGTCACCGGTATTATATGGTGAACCGGGTGAGGCAAAATCCTGGATGTGCATATAATCCCTTATCATCTGCATATTGAATTCATATCCACCCGTACAAATGATCACCGCCTTTTTTGCTTTTATATATATTTCCTTATCCCCTGTTGTTGCTACTACACCACGAATTTCACCGGTCATGGGATCCTGGACAAGTTTTTTCCCTGGAGATTCATACATTTTTTTAATGCCTTTTCTCAGTTTTATCTGATCCTCAAGAAAATACCATACACGGCCAGGTCCGGTGTATTTACCTCCTACCGAATAGGCTGCCGGCTCCGATGCTATTGCATCTGCCCCGGGAAATTCCGGGTAGAACGGCACATATGTTCCCGGTTTCATCCAGGGAACCATTGTTGCTCCCATGTTCTCAAACCATTGTTTATTCTCATGACTGCCCTTTACATAAAAGCGAAGGTATTCTTCCGGCACTGGGTAACCTGTACCGGCAGTCATAGCTTTCAGATAGAGAAAAGAATCTTCAAGGATTTTTTCCGAAGGACACCACATCTGTTGACTGCATACCCTGCTGTTGCCTCCCTGATGTTTCTCAGGCGCTTTTTCAATCATAAGAATTGAAGCCCCCTTGTCATGGGCCGTAATGGCTGAAACCTGGGCTGAAAAACCGGTTCCTAAAATCACTACATCCGCTTCATAATTCCATCCGGGAACCTGATCCGGGGTAACAGCTTTTGCCTCTCCCGGGCTCAGTGAAGCTATAGCCGCCGCACCTGCCCCTAGACTTGCCGTTTTTATGAAATTTCTTCTTGAGAGATCAGCTACTGTATTGTCAGATCTTTTTTTCATGATTTTCCTCCTTGTATGACCAATATGAATATTTTTTATAGAATTTACTTTTTGATCAGGCTTTATTTCATAGATAATGGTAAATATTACTCATTGACATAAGAATAGCGTCTAAATAGAGTGTATGTAAAATTAATTTATTTAATTGACTTAATTAGTAATTCTAATCATCAGGGAAGACATGATTGATATCGAAATTAAACACCTGCGAATGATTCAGGCGATAGCCGGGACTAAAAATCTGACAAAGGCAGCAGAGAAGCTTTTCATCTCCCAGTCGGCTCTTTCACAGCAGCTAATAAATATTGAAGATAAAATCGGTGCAAATTTATTTTTCAGGAACGGTAAAAACATGACCCTGACCAAGGTTGGACAAAAACTGCTGGACAGTGCACGGGTAATTCTTGAAGAAATTGAAAGAGCGACAAGGGAGGTTGCTAAGCAGGCAAATGGAGAAAAAGGCGAGTTAAAGATAGGTGTACGCTGCATATTCTGTTTTAAGTGGATACCTGTTGTAGTTAAACAATTCCAGGAAAAATACCCGAACGTAGACATTGAAATTAACCATTCTCAATTACCCGAAAGGGAGCTTCTGTCAAAAAAATTCGATGTAACAATATCATCGGCAACAATAATTAATCCCAGGATATCCCGGTCCGAATTATTTAAGATGGAATTTCTATGTGTTATGTCGGGAGATCATCCGCTAAGCAGAAAAATATACCTGGAGCTGGAAGACCTTGAAGGGATGGATATGATCTCAATGTCTGATAAATCCAATTCTTCTTTTTTTAATATGTATATAAAAGACAGCAACATTCAGCTTCGAAGGTTTATGACAGTACCCTATCCGGAAGTAATAGTGGATCTTGTTGATGCCGGGTTTGGAATAGCCATTCTACCTGAATGGTTTGTATACCCTTTTACCCTGACAAAGAATATCCATACATGTCATTTCACAACCAAAAAAAATATACGTCAACTGAAAGCCCATTACCTGGCTGATAAAGATATTCCTGCCTATCAGAACGAATTTCTTGACACAATCGTTTCATATGCGATTAACAATCAGATGGATCTAAGAAAGTCGAGATTGCCAACATAAATATCTTTTTTCGAGATATTTAACTTTTATGGACATTACGCTCTCCACGCGTGTACAAAAATCTGTGGAAATATTGATTCCTCTGGCTCTTTTGGCCTCAGATTCAAAACCTTTAACTGTAAACTTTTTAGTGATATTGTGCTTTTCTGGTTTTACCATCTGGGTATCCTCCTGTTATTTTGTTAGGTTCGTTTAAACCTTTTAATGACAGGAATCCCAGATGGTTTTTAAGCCTTTTTTATCTTTATATATAAAATTCAGGTAGTAATTTTATCGTGAGGTTGTTTCTGAATGGTTATCAAAAACGACTTGATTAGCGGTTTGATGTCATTGCTTAACGATGAAGATAAAGCCATATCCCAAAAAATTATAAACTGTTTGGTTGAATTGGGTTACATGCCTCAGCGGCAAAAAGTCCGGGGTTATGTCCTTAACTTTAGAAACCGAGAAACCAGACAGGTCGTTGCTAAGATAGGTGTTCACTATGGTAAAAACCGAGCATTCTTCAGCCTTAAATTTTTCGCATGTAACAATCCGCCGACTATATACAAGGTAGCCATTAAAAACGCCATCGCTAATGAAAACGAACGATATGCCTGTGTAGATTGCGGTGTTTGTAAAATCCCGGAGATTGGACGTGGCTATTATTATACATACCCAAACGGAAGGATGTTTAAGCGATGCAGCACCTATGTTATTGAGATTACCAATCTTCATCTGGAAGATGTTGGCAGCTTTAACAGACTTCTTAAGGAACAACACCAATATTTTTTATCGTTGTTATAAATTCAATGATGAGGTCAATACGACAGTTGATTGAAACGTTTAACGAAGGCATTAAGTAAAAGCGAAAGCGGCTTTGCCGGACAAAATGCATAGGACGCCCAACTGCTAATGCCTGTGATTTCCATGTTACCGAATCAACATTACCGGGAGGAAAAGTGTAGTGTAGGCATTGTTACGCAATAATTACACCTCAGAGAATGTAAGCTGGATGCGGTTCCAAGAGATCCTAGAATTGTCGCCACAGCCGGTGACGATTCCCGGTTTTTCTCTTCTCTTAGCCATGAATCGATATTTTTGTACAACACTTCGTGGCGTGAGGCTCTGGGTCCTTTACAACGAATCTACGCTGCTTTTTGAAGTAGATTTTTGTTCACCGTTGACATTGGGCAGGAAAAATCGCTTGATATTAGTTCTATATAGTACTATCTTATATAGTATCATTAGAAACCATAAAAACAATAAAGGATGACATATGGTCAGAGGATTCTTTTTTATTTTATTTATGCTTGCTTCATTTCAACTGGCAGCAGCGGAGACAATCTATGTAGATATTCAAAAAGGAGACGATAAAAATCCCGGGAGTTACGAAAAACCACTATTGTCAATTCAAAAAGCAATAGATATAGCTAATTCTTTAAATAAAGCCGGCGTCAGTAAGGACAATGCATTGACCTATTCTATTATTTATAGTGGTTACATATCAGGTGTATGGCTAAATCAGACGGATGAAGATTTTACATTTCATCATAACGTCATCTCCAACTGCCAATACTCTTTTATGAGGAGTGAAACGAATATTAATACTTATCACATTAAAGACAGTATCATTAATAATTACAAATATTTCTCCGGGAAGTGCATACCGGAGATCAAACTTTGTGAATCCGGTGCCGATATGCCTTACCAGGAGAAAAATATTGTTAAAACCGGCTTTATTCAACTGGAGAAAGGCCCCGGCCTGGATCAGGATGTACCTCATCGATATCTTCATATTTTACAGAAAACCCAGGGATCTGAAATTGGTGCAGGATTGTTTATGAATTAATTATTTGTCAAATAAATGGTGTATTACAATACAACTATGGTGAAAGGTATAGAAATGGATGAACAAATTATTCGACACGCCTGTTTGCAGCTTATACAAAAAACCGAGTCGGTATACGTATCAACAATCAACGAATTGGGCTATCCCCAAACCCGTGTTATGTCAAATTTAAAGAATTCTAAACTATTTGAACGCCTGATCGATTTTTTCAGTCTACAAATAAATGAATTTGTTATATATCTGAATACCAATCATTGTTCAGACAAAATGAAACATATAGCGAATAATCCTAAGACATGTCTTTATTATTGCGATTTTCAAGAGACGCATGGAATTGCGCTTACCGGGGATATGGAAGTTATTGAAGACAATA
>JASFHE010000583.1:0-4539 GCA_050123415.1 Desulfobacteraceae bacterium
CAACATCCGGATTTGCCAGTGAAGGAAGCACCGCCGGTTCATATACAATTTTGTAAATCAGGGCAAATTCATTTTCTGCCGCAATACAAGGAGTAAAGGTAAGCATCTCATAAAAAATCAGCCCGAGTGAAAAGACATCGGTACGTTTACTGATAACACCATTAGAGAAACATTCGGGCGCCATATAATGCAGTGTACCCTTCTGAGGGCAATCTGCCTGACTGTTATCATTGGCTATCAGGGAAATCCCGAAATCCATTATCATTGGTACACCTTTGCCGGAGATCAAAATATTTTCAGGTTTCAGATCATTATGAACAAGCCCCTGCTGATGGGCCTGTGAAATTCCATCAAGGATCTGACTCATGAGCTTCACCGCCTTATGAACGGAAAAATGCTTCTTTCTTTTAATGATCTCCCTCAATGAGATACCTTCCACATATTCAAATACCAGATAGGGAGTATTTTTATAATTGCTTACTTCATAGAGCGATATGATATTCGGGTGCTGTAATCTGCTTACGGCCCTTGCTTCCTGCATTGTCTGAGCAAATCGTTCATTCTTCTTAATTGCCTTGTCTGTAAGAAATTTTATAGCCACCCTGCGGTCAAGGGTGGTATCCCGGGCCAGGAAGACCCTGCTCTGGTCGCTTTTGGACAACATGCGCTCAAGTTTGAATCGACCAATTCTATATGATTTCTTTTTTTCCATATTCCGTGAATGTAAAAATATTTTTACAGGAATTGTATAATAAAAAAAGCCGGTTGTAACAACAAATAAATATATATGAAAGGAAGGATCCTCATCACACCATAAACAGGTTATTCTTTATTGACACTCCGGCTGTAAATCCATAAACTCCATTCTCGGATTAACTTCTTATCTCCTTTATTCAAACCTGTCCATTTTGAGCCCAGGACGCATATGGAGTTGATAAGAAAAATAAATCAGGAGGGGACCGTATTTTTTCTTCCGCTGAACAGGTTATGACTGATACTGAAAACGGAATTATTCTTTCAACAAAAGGACTGAGCGTACATTTCGGAGGACTTATAGCTCTTAATAAGGTAGACATAAATGTCAGGAAGGGACAAATCCATGGCCTTATAGGACCTAACGGAGCCGGAAAAACCACCTTTACCAATACAGTATCAGGGCTTATCAAACCGGACACAGGAGAAATCCTGTTCATGGATGATATAATCAGCAATCTGGCGCCCTACACCATCACAGAAAAGGGAATAACACGCACCTTCCAGAAGGCCCGGATTCTTTCCGGCCTGAACTGCCTGCAGAATGTCATGACAGGATGCCACCCCAGGATAAAGTCAGGCATAATAAAAACAATGTTCTATCCTCACTTTTTACGAAAGGATGAGGACGAGAAGATAAAACAAAAGGCTATGGAACTTCTTGACCTTGTCGGTATGTCCGACTCTGCGGAGCGTTCGGGAGGGGATCTTAGCTGGATGGAATGTCAGCTCCTGCAGATTGCCCGTTCCATGGCAACAGAGCCGAAACTCGTTATCCTGGATGAACCCACTGCCGGGATGGGATATGAGGAAAGCCGTATGGTGGGAAAGATAATAAGGCAGATAAGAGATACCGGGATTACCATTGTACTGATAAGCCATGATATTAAGCTTGTTATGGAAAATGCAGACCTGGTATCGGTACTGGACTTTGGAGAAAAAATCGCCGAGGGAAATCCGGATGATATCAAGGATGATCCCAGGGTGCTGGAGGCCTATCTTGGAACAGAATAACAGGATTCTGGATATTGATAATATTTCAGCATTCTATGGTCCTATCTGTGCCATCAGGGACGCCTCCATGGAGATATTTAATAACGAGATAGTGGGCCTGGTTGGAGCTAATGGCGCAGGGAAATCCACCCTGATGAAAACAATTCTGGGGATAAGGCATCTCAGCACCGGCAGTATAACATTTATGGATCAGGACATTACCCGGACTTCCACACCAGATGTTGTTGCATCAGGTATTGCCTATGTGCCCGAAGGAGGAGGGGTTTTTCCATTCATGTCCATTCTGGAAAACCTTCAGCTTGGAGCTGTTCACTATAAAGGTGATATAAATGAACGGATCGAGACGATATTTGAAAAGTTCCCCATCCTGAAGGAGCGGCAGTACCAGATGGCAGGCACCCTGAGCGGCGGACAGAGACAAATCGTTGCCATAGCAAGGGCGTTAATGTCCGAACCAAAACTGCTCATGTTCGATGAACCGTCTCTCGGCCTTGCGCCAAAAGTAGTGGAAGAGCTCTTTCAATTGATACTTGAACTGAAAGATGACGGATATACCATACTGTTAAGTGAACAGAATGCCAGAAAAACATTACAGCATGCAGGCCGGGCCTATGTTTTCCAGACCGGCAGCATTATTCTGCATGGTACCGGCAATGAACTGATGAATAATAAAGTAGTTCAGCAGGCGTATCTTGGAGGGTAAGAATCGATGGAAGCCTTTATAAGCTACATAATATCCGGGATACAGCTGGGAATCCTTTACGGGATAGTAACCATAGGGTTTAACCTTCTTATCCTTGTTACCGGGGTACTTAATTTCAGCTACAGTCATCTTCTGGTGCTTTCAATGTATGCCGGATGGCTCATACTGGAGGCTACCAATAATATTTTTCTGGCAGCCGCAGGAACTGTTGCCTCGGGTATTGTTATAAATGCAGTACTCACGCCCTTGTTTTTGCCGTTCATAAAAAAACGCGCCCACCTGGAGGCGCTGGTAATTTCAATAGGCATCGCCCTTATAAGTGTTGAAGTAATGTCACACTGGCTGAATCATGGACTTCCCATAGCCTTTCCCAAATCCATACAGATGTCTGACTCAGCTATTAAA
Source organism: Desulfobacteraceae bacterium (assembly GCA_050123415.1). Classification (GTDB taxonomy): domain Bacteria; phylum Desulfobacterota; class DSM-4660; order Desulfatiglandales; family HGW-15; genus JAAZBV01. Next base: position 2,876 of record JASFHE010000583.1, read on the forward strand.
TTCGGTCTGGCAAGCATCGGAATAGGAAGGATTATATCACTTGCTGCAGGGATTATACTTTTATTTGTTTTTTTCAGGTTTCTGTATCACAGCAAACAGGGAAGGATATTAAGGGCAGTGGCACAGGACACGGAAGTGGCCGCAATGATGGGGATTTCAATCCCGAAAACAATATTTATAAGTTTTGCCCTGGGTGGAATTCTTGCCGGGACAGTGGCTATTTTAATGGCTGTATCATTAGGCTCGGCATCAGCAGAACTGGGCGATAACATCACTCTTATGTGTCTTGCAATACTTTTTCTTGCCGGTATAGGAAATTTAAAAGGCGGATTGATCTGCGCTATTTTTGTAGGAATAGTTGAAGGCCTGGTAATGGGCTATTTACCCCCTGACTGGACAAAGGCATTTGCATTTTCGGTGATACTGGCAGTACTTTTATTTAAACCCGAGGGTATATTCGGGTCGCAGCATTAAGGTGAATAGAGCATGACTCTTTTTCAATTTTATTTTTTTGAGTTCTCAGCCATATATATAATGATAGGCTGGGCAGTTTATCTGATGTTCCGGATAAATCAGCCCTACTTCGGCTCGCTCTATTCAATGTGTATCGGCGCCTATTTTGCTGCCCACACCTCAATAACCTTGGGGTGGCCTGTCTGGCTGATACTCATAGGAGCTGTTATATTAAGCATATTGTTAGCATTGATACCTGCCTTCAGGCTTGCGAAACTGGGACCATTCCCCATGGTCATTGCCAGCATGGCAATCCTCTTTATAATACAGACAGTAGTAAAAAATACAGATGCACTCGGCGCGCGCTACGGTCTTTTCGGAATGCCTTTCATGCCAAACCATATTACATTACTGATAACCTACGGACTTCTGCTGCTTATCGGCTACATTGTTTTTCATCTGGACTATTCCCATACAGGCGGGGCAATGGATGCCATCCATTTTGACAGGGACGTAGCGAGTACACTTGGTATTAATACAAGCAGACTTAGCGTTCAGTTCCAGATAATAAGTTCCGCTATCGGTGCAATTGCCGGAGTACTCTACGCCTATACCATGGGGGGAGTATTCCCCGCGGCGTTCAATATGAATTTCATGATGTATGCCATAACAATAGTCGTACTGGGCGGTATGTATACAATGTGGGGAGTTATCATTTCAGCGCCCTTCTTATGGAGTATCAGCCAGTTTTTACCAAAGAATCTGACAGGGCTGTCCATTATTATATATGGCGTGTTGTTGATTGTTATGCTGCTGGTACGTCCCGGCGGTATTATAGATAGAAAAACGATAAAGAGATTTAGAAGGGGGTAATGAATGAGAGCAAGAACAAATGGCCTGATATATTTATTAACTGCTGTTATTTTGAGTCTGATTTTATTTACTTCATCATGCGGTCAGAAGGAATCGGAAGAAACCGGTCCTGCAACCGAATGGAAAATACCATACCTTATCTTTCTCTCCGGCCCGATTGCGGGTGATGCGGCTATGCATAAATGGCTAACCAACCAGGTTGTTGAAGAGATCAACAGTTCAGGCGGTATCGCGGGGAAACCTGTTTTTGTCGAGTTCTATGATACCGGCATGGATCCTCCAAAGGCGGCGTCCTGTATGGCGCAGATAATTGACGCAAAGGCCCTGTGCCTGCTTGG
>JASFHE010000584.1:0-4519 GCA_050123415.1 Desulfobacteraceae bacterium
GAAAAGAAGGAAAAAGAAATCGAACAGACACAATTAAATCTGTTTAAATAAGTATATAACAAGGGGTACCTTTTAGGACTAACAACATCAAGCCACCGCCTCTGGCGGTGGTATTTTGACTGATTTTATTATTATAATGAAAGTGGAAAGAAAAAATGGATGAACTGGTATTAGCTGATAAAAAATTTCAATCCAGGCTCTTTACAGGGACTGGGAAATTCAGCTCTAATGAGATAATGGGAAAGGCTGTGGCTGCTTCGGCTTCGGAACTTGTGACTGTTGCGCTTAGAAGATTCAACTTAAATGATAAAGAAGATGATATGCTGAAACACCTCAGAATTCCGGGTGTTAATTTTCTGCCGAATACATCGGGTGTAAGGACAGCAAAAGAAGCTGTCTTTGCAGCGGAGCTGGCCAGAGAAGCACTGGAAACCAGCTGGCTGAAACTTGAGATACATCCAGATCCCAGATATCTGCTTCCTGATCACAGGGAGACACTTAAGGCATCCGAAGAACTTGTAAAAAAAGGATTTACTGTACTCCCATATATAAATGCGGATCCTGTATTCTGCAAACAGCTGGAAGAAACAGGAGTAGCCGCTGTAATGCCCCTGGGAGCACCTATTGGAAGTAATTCGGGTCTTAAAACAAAAACAATGCTTGAAATAATCATTGAAGAGAGTAATGTTCCGGTTGTTGTGGATGCGGGAATAGGGGCGCCTTCACAGGCTGCCGAAGCTATGGAAATGGGGGCCGATGCCGTGCTGGTCAATACTGCTATCGCTGTTGCGGAAGACCCTGTGGAAATGGCCGTAGCTTTTAAAATGGCTGTTGAGGCGGGCAGAAGAGCCCACAATGCAAAGCTGAGCAGGACAACATCGGGCAAGGCTGTGGCCAGCAGCCCTCTTACATCTTTTCTGGATGAGCAGCAGGATTAAAAATGAGTTTTGCTGAGATATATAAAGGTCATGACTGGGAACATATAAAGGGTCAGATATACAGCAAGGAAGCTCATCATGTCGAAGCGGCGTTAGATAAAAGCGGTTCCCGCAATCTTGATGACCTTATGGCCCTCCTTTCTCCTGCTGCAGGCCCTTATCTTGAGGATATGGCAAGGCTGAGCCATGATCTTACGCAAAAAAGATTTGGAAAGATCCTTCAGATGTATATTCCCCTCTATCTTTCCAATAGGTGCAGCAATAATTGTTTATATTGCGGCTTTCGTAATGAAAACAGGATCAAACGTATAACCCTTACCGAAGATCAGGTCCTGGATGAAATAAATATAATAAAATCACATGGTTTTGATCATATACTGCTGGTTACAGGTGAATCCGGTACAAACGCGGGAATAGAATATTTTGAAAAGGTACTGAAGCTGATAAGGCCCTTTTTCTCCCATATTTCAATGGAAGTTCAGCCCATGAACCGTGAGGAGTATTCCCGTCTTACAAAACTCGGGCTGAACACTGTACTTATTTACCAGGAGACCTATGGAAAAAATTATCCGGAATTTCATCCCGGGGGAATGAAGTCGGATTTTTTCTACAGGCTTGAAACCCCTGACAGGCTTGGCACTGCCGGAGTTCACAAAATAGGGCTGGGATGCCTTCTTGGGCTTGATGACTGGAGAACAGACTCCTGGTTTGTGGGACTGCATGTCAATTATCTCGAAAAAAAATACTGGAAAACCAAATATTCAATTTCTTTTCCAAGGTTAAGGCCGGCTACCGGAATCATTGAACCAAGAGTGATAGTATCGGACAGGGATCTTGTCCAGCTTATATGCGCATACAGGATTTTCAACGAAAACCTCGAACTTTCCCTGTCAACCAGAGAAGCTGAAAAATTCCGAAACAACGCAATTAAATTTGGCATAACATCAATAAGTGCAGGTTCAAAAACCGAACCTGGAGGATATTCAGCTAAAACATGCGAGCTTGAGCAGTTCGAGGTAAATGACAGCCGGACTCCTGAACAAATTGCCGAGATGATCAGCAGCCAGGGATATGAGCCCGTGTGGAAAGACTGGGACATCCATTACGGGATTTGAGTTGATGATACATGTAAAATAAAGACAATAATCTGCCGTGATTTGTCATAACTTTGACAGAATTGAGATGCTTTTTGGGATACAATGACCCGTTATCTGATACCCTGCCCCCTTATTATGGTGAAAATCTCCCTGAATTAGACACAAATCCCTTCCCCACGACTCTCTTTATATCCTATTAGCCTTCTATTTCTATTAGTGGCATATTCTTTGCAGAACAATACGGTGATAACTTGCACAATTGATGCGAAATTCTATTTTATTCCAATACTTTTTAATACAGACAAAGGATCATTATTTAAATCGGAGGTCAAAATGAAGTTTAACTTACGCTTACGGAATAAATTACTGCTGCCCACTCTTTTATTTGTAATCATCGCAATGATTGTATCGACAATGATATCATATAATAAATCAAAAAGTGCGCTTAATGAGTCCATAGAGGCCCAGATCAGCGAAGTTACAAATGGTGCCACCAATCAGTTAACATCATGGTTGGAAGTAGTCCGTTTCGATCTTGAAAAGATGTGTCAAATACCTGAAGTAAACGGTGCTCTGGATCCTGACGAAACCATGGCCATAACGAATAGAGAATATTCAGGTGAAATGCTGGCCAACGAGAAAAAGAAATCCAAATATCATGAATATGTCGGTGTTACTGATCTTACCGGAAAAGTCGTAACCAGGTCTTTTTCCATGCCCATCGATCCTGCGAATCCGGTTAAAAATGAAAACCTTGATGTCAGTAAAGAGAAATGGTTCCAGGGGGCTGTTAAAGGAAATTCTCAAATCTCATCAGCATTTATAAATCCGATGACGTCAAAAATGGTATTTGTTGTAGCAGTTCCTGTATACCATATGGATTCGGTTACACTTTCATTGAGTAATGAAATTGTAGGTGTACTTTTTTCCATGGTTAACCTTGAATATTTTACTAATAAACATATTGATGCAGTCAAATTTGGTGGATCCGGCTATGCCTTTCTTTTTGATCAGACCGGTATGGTTATTGGACATCCTGACCACTCCAAGATTCTTTCACTGGATATGAAAAAAGAAAAATGGGGCCAGGAGATGACAGAAAAGAAAAACGGCATCATTACTTACAACTTTGACGATATGGAGAAAATCGTTTCCTATAAAACCGAACCAATATCGGGCTGGACAGTAGTTGCCGGAGTTGGAACCGATGAAGTATTTGCTCCTGTAAAAAAAATACGAACAACAAGCCTTGTAATGGCAGTGGTTGTTGCTCTGCTAATTGGAGTAGGGATGTGGTTTTTAGCCGGTTTTACTATTGTTAAGCCCATATCCGAAGTCGTTGAAGGATTAAAAGACATTGCAGAGGGTGAAGGTGATCTTACAAAAACCCTTAATATAACAAGTGATGACGAAGTAGGCGAACTGTCAAAATGGTTCAATACTTTTATGGAAAAACTCAGGGCCATTATTACCGAGATCAGCGGAAACGCGGATTCGATGACCTCGGCTTCAGTTGATCTCTCAAAACTTTCAGGCAACCTTTCAGAAGGTGCGGATCTTACATCCGCCAAATCAAATACCGTTGCTACTGCTGCTGAAGAAATGAGCTCCAATATAAATTCGGTTGCGGCAGCTACCGAAGAAGCGTCAACAAATATGAACCTGGTTGCCACTGCCGCCGAAGAAATGACATCCACAATTAATGAAATAGCACAAAATTCCGAACACGCGAGGACAATTACCGGGGACGCGGTACAGCAGGCCAATGATGCTTCTCAGAAAATAGATGAACTGGGAAGAGCCGCCCAGGAAATCAGCAAGGTAACTGAAACAATTACTGAAATATCAGAACAGACAAACCTTCTTGCCCTTAACGCAACTATCGAGGCTGCCAGGGCAGGGGAGGCAGGAAAGGGTTTTGCGGTTGTTGCGAATGAAATCAAGGAACTGGCAAGACAGACCGCCGAAGCAACCCAGGATATCAAGGACAGGATTGAGGGTATTCAGAGATCAACTTCAATGTCAGTCAAACAGGTTGAAGGAATTTCACAGGTAATTAATGATGTTAATGAGATAGTATCAACTATCGCTACAGCCGTTGAAGAACAGTCTGTTACTACAAAGGAAATTGCAGGCAATGTCGCACAGGCATCAAACGGTATGTCGGAAGTATCCGAAAATATTGCCCAGAGTTCTGCAGTATCCAGTGAAATAGCACGGGATATAGCCGATGTAAATCAGTCATCTAATGATATCTCAAACAGCAGTTCTCAGGTTGATATGAGTGCTCAGCAGCTTTCCCAGCTGGCGGAACAACTGAGAGAAATGGTTGGTACATTTAAAATATAATTCATCATATTCACAGTTAATTCATCTTTTTAAACCACTACCTATGGTAGTGGTACGATAAAAAGGTTTAACCGTGAAAGTAATTAGATAAAATATACCTCCCTGAAGGGTACCCCCTAAATTGGGAGGTATAAA
>JASFHE010000585.1:0-4514 GCA_050123415.1 Desulfobacteraceae bacterium
AGATCCCCAAATATAAGAGTATCTTCCTTCTCCCGATTGGCTGCTTCGACACAGGCAGGAATCTGTCCCTCGGCCAGTCTTTCAGCACAAAAATTACATTTTTCCACAACGCCTTTTGTCCTGGTAGGATAATCCGGATTTGTCGGAAATTCGGGGTTAAGCTCTTCTGGCGCCTTTCTGGGATCACCCCAGTTAAAGCTCCTTGCGCCAAAAGGACATGCCGCCATACAGAACCGGCATCCAATACATCGATGGGGGTCCATAACAACTATCCCGTCATCACGCTTAAAGGTCGCCTTTGTAGGACAAACCCTGCAGCATGGCGGGTTGTCACAATGATTGCACAGTACAAAAATGTTTTTCTCAAGCAGATGCTCATCAAGATATTCATGCTCCCGCTCATAAAAAACATGCTCGTAAGTCTCACTCCAGTTCCACTTGATTTCGATCCTGGTATCACCCCATTCAGGGATATTATGGATTCTGTTACACGCATCATGGCATTTTTTAAGGGTATCATCAGTCATCTTGTGCGTATCAACAACCATACCCCATTTATTTGCCTTGGTAAGTGGTATGTCTTTTACAGATGCATCAACATCGCCAGGGGCCAGAAGTTCAAGACCGACTTTTCCGCTGGCACCAATCATAGCCGAAATGCCTGCAATTTTTAAAAATTTACGTCTATCAATGCCCATTATTCACTCTCCTTTGGCGCAATATGACAATCCCAGCAGAAAGGATCAGCACCTGCATAATTATGACATTTGTCACAAAATTTAGACTTATTTGAATGGCACTCCATGCAGGTAACCTGAAGGCTTTTATAATATGTCTTTCCTTCCGTACTGGTATAATATCTTTCGCCGTCGCGGACTACCTCCATCCGCCACCTATCCAGCAACTTCATATGCTCTTTTGTCATATATTCTTTTGATTCGATACACTTGCCTTCATTTTTTGCTGTTGCAGTTTCCGTCAGTTCAGGTTCAGGGGCGCCAACTGTGTTGCCCTTCTGATACCAGAGTGGAAAAAGCAATAACACCAGAAAGATAATTAACAAGGTCCAGATTTTGCCACCGTCAAACATCCTTTAGCCTCCTATATTTAGCCTAAGCCTCAGGGGCACCTTCAGCTTCTTCATCTTCATCGACATCTTCCATTCCGGGGAGATCCTCACCCCTCAGGTCAGTCGTCCTCTTTTTTTCTCCATCAAGAATAAGCGCGTTACCCACCATTTCATGAACGCCTGTAACATCAACCGCAGGCACCCAGTATGACATAAGATCGGTAAAGACAGCCCTGTCAATAGCACATATTGTTGACAGCATATTTACACCGTATTTTTCATGAACATACTTGACTGCGTTTGCCCTGGGCAACCCGCCCCTCATCCGGAGTTCCATATCTTCACCGGCATTCAGGCCGGAACCGCTTCCGCAGCAGAATGTCTGTTCTCTGATCGTATTTTCAGGCATTTCATAGAAATTATTGCAGACATTGTTAATAACATACCTTGGTTCATCCAGAAGCCCCATACCCCTTGCAGGATTACAGGAATCATGGAATGTAGGAATAATATGATCATTACGGCTCTTATCAAGCTTCAGTTTATTATTTTTAATAAGATCCGCGGTAAATTCAATAATGTGAACCATCTTTGTGGATTTTGCATTTTCAAATTTGGTTCCGGTAATGGGGGATACAGGCTCTTCAAGAAAATCAGCAGGGCCGTTGAAGGAGTCCATATACTGATGAATAACTCTCCACATATGCCCGCATTCACCGCCAAGTATCCACTTTACACCCAGTCTTTTTGCCTCGGCATACATCTTGGCATTAAGTCTTTTTGCCATTTCATGAGAAGTAAATGAACCAAAGTTCCCGCCTTCTGAAGCATAGGTGCTCCAGGTAATATCAAGCCCCTGACTTTTAAGGTAATGAAAAAGAATTAGATAACCCATACATGTATAGGTACCCGGGTCTGCGAAAACATCACCCGAAGGAGTAATAAACAGTATCTCCGCACCTTTCCTGTTAAAATCAGGTTCAACTTTTACACCGGTTATTTCTTCTATATCATCAACGAAAAAGTCGATCATATCCTTAAAGGCATGGGGCTGAATACCGAGGTGATTTCCAGTCCTGTAGCAGTTGGCAACAGGAGCGGCTATCCACCCGATATTGAGGCCTAAAAGATTAAGTAATTCCCTTGCGATAATTGTTAATTCAGCCGTGTCTATTCCATAGGGACAGAAAACCGAACATCTGCGGCAGGCAGTGCACTGAAAAAAGTATGACCACCATTCCTTGAGCACATCTATGGTCAACTCCCTTGCACCTGCAAACTTACCCATGATCTTACCGGCAAGTGTATATTCTTTTCTGTATACAGATCTTAACAGTTCTGCCCTGAGTACAGGCATGTTTTTTGGATCAGCACCGCCAATAAAAAAATGACATTTATCAGCACAGGCCCCGCACCTTACACAGACATCCATAAAAAGTTTGAGTGAACGGAACCGGTCAAGGCGCTCTCTTAATCCGTCCAGCACAATTTCTTTCCAGTTTTCGGGCAGTTTCCAGTCTTCTTCAAGAGGATTCCACTCCCTTGGATTGGGCATGCCTACATATTCCAGGTCCTTTGGTTTTCCCGCATAGCATGCTATCCCCTCGCGTATTACAGTCGGTGTATTCATCCAGCCCTTGTCAAACATTGACGGGCTGTGATTTATCTGAACAAGCTCTTCAGCTTTTGGAACGTCTGCCATATTTACTCCTTTTCCGCTTCTTCTGTTTCTGCCTCTGTTTCGGGCATTTTATCGACAGGCAAACCTGCTTCAATCATTTTATCTCTGAATTCCTCTTCATATTCTTCATATGTATGGGTCTTAACGGGGTAATCCCATGGATTCACATGTCTTTTCGCCCTGTTGTTGTTGGCAAGAACCCTTGTAGGGCTTAAGAAGACACCACCCAGGTGCATTAACTTGCTGAAGGGGAAATAGGCCAGGAGCACACATACCAGGAACAGGTGAATAAAAAATATAGTACCTATCTCTTCAGGCACTACCGGGTTGCCGGTAACCAGACCGATACCGAGGGCCTTAACCTGAGTAACAGGGACTGTGAGCCAGTCAGTATTAAAGGCAAACTGCATAAAGGCTCCCATATACCTCATCATGATGCCCGTACCGGCGATCCCGAGTATCAGGAACAGTGGAAAATAATCAGCAGGTAATGAGATATACCTTGCCTGAGGTATATATATACGCCGTATAAAAAGGTATGTAACTGCGGCTCCCAGCAATAAACCGCTTATGAGGATACCGGGAAGCATGAATCCTGGCAAAGGAGCGATTCCCACTTCAAGAAAACCATCAGCACTTTCAATAAATTTGACAAAACCCGGGATAGGTTCTGTAAAAAACCTGAGATGCCTCAATATAACGACAAGGAATGAGTAATGAAAAGCAAGTGCCGCGATCCAGAGCCATTTTTCCCACTCATAGGTTATTTTAGGACCTTTCCTGAATTCAAGACGGGTATTTCTGAATAGTGATCGGAACAGGAATATTTCGAAGAACATTCGGCCTAAAACACCCATTGTTGAAGAAGGATTATCCAGTTTGTTTTGTTTTATCCATGGTAAAGATTTCTGCTGGCCCGCAGTTGTGGTGATTCTGTAAGGATTTGGAGAGAAGGACCATTTCAGAACTTTAAAGATGAATCCCAAAATAAAAATCGTTATTGCCGCGTATGGGACTACTACGCCAAAAAAGTAGCGCACGAGATGCGCATAGCGCGGGTCTGCTACCAATGGCGCCGTCCCGACTCCTATCAGGGGAATCAAAGCGAGTATGCTTACCATGACTATGGAAAACAGGATACCTAAGATAAAATTCATTTAACGCTACCTCGTTCAATTATATAAACATTAATTAGTACCGGGATAAACGGTTCATTCATTCTCAGCCGGCTGCCATTCAGGAATTTCACATATCAGGTCAGACCGTCTAAGTAAACCTGATACCTGATTTTTTGCAGTCTCAACTTTTATTTCAAACAGTTTTTCTCTGCATTTTGAGTAGATATCAAAGGCAATCAACGTTACCCTGTCAATCCTGCCATACAGTGAAAGTAATTCAGAATACAGACTATTATCCGTTTCTGCTATATCCATCAATTCTTGAGTAATTACATCCTTTAAAATATATAGATATTTCAATGCTTCGGAAGGTGTAAAATCATGTATCGCCCTGATCCTCAACATTTCATCCAGCTCCGGATCAGTCTTTTCCGAATTAATATTCTCTCCAGACAATAATTCGTCGAAAAGTTTTTCGGTATGTTCCCTTATGGAATGCCCGATCGGGTTGGCAAACCGATCCTTTTCAGATGTTAAAAACCTGATTGATTCGGCAGGATAAAGCTCGAAAATTTCTTTCTGCCATTTTTTTAATATGTCTTTTTTTCTGTTGGAAAGGAGCTCTTGAAGGCTCATAACTACCTGA